>PIVW01000796.1 GCA_003353825.1 Chloroflexota bacterium | reverse complement strand
TGCCGATGACCGAGGCGTTGTACTACCTGCGCGCTATCTGCAAATACAACGAAACCTTCGCGGTCGAGATAGAAGTAGGATCCACCGGAGGTGTCGGACATCATGTGATCGGCATTCAGGGTGACAAGGCTGGCAAAGGTGGAGGGGCGCGCTGGCAACTCGTAGCGCGCCAGTAGCTCTAGCGTTCGTGGCTTTAGCAATTGAAATTCGACGCCAGCCAGGGTTCCGCAATAGGTAATCAACAGATCCTGTTTGCCAAACACGGTAGTGCTGCACATGCCGCCTAAAAAGGTAGAGCCTTTGCGAGTAACGATCTGGGGATCGTTTCCCAGCGGTCCCGAGGGTAAATGAACATCCGAGTTATATCCGCCACTATGAATTGTGCTGACATTGCCAGGTGCGAGATGTGGGTGTTCGGCAAAAGAAACGCCTATAGGATTCGCGGTTGCGGGACTGCCGACAAACGCCGGGCTTGTTATGGGCTTGCTGGTAATGGGCACTGGAAGCTTGCTTTGAGAGCTAGCACCCAAGACGACAATCGACAGTACTAAGATAGGCAGTGCCAAGAGTGTAACGAGCGCAATGAGAACTTTTTGATATCTCCGCATAGCCCGCCTTTACTGATGTTTATAGATCCGAGTCGAAAGAGTTGTAAGGGTATTGCATTCCGGGTTTTCCGTATAGTGGTTTAATCGATGTGCCGCATCCTGAGCCTGTAAACCCGGCTAACGGATGCTATGGTCGCGCCAACACAACCATCCCTCGAACAGGCTTGGCGGATGGTCCTCAAGAGATGAGCCAACGCAGAGGGGTTTTATCATGGGTTTGGCGTCGAACCAATTACCGCAGGGAATGCGCTGGTTGAATCGTGCTGGAAAACTGCTTCGGAGCACGGGGTTCAATCCACCGAGTCTGAGTCAGGATGTTCTGTTGCGAAAGGCATCGCGGGCAACCGGGTTGAATGACTTTGGTGATGGCCTGCATCGCGAAGGTTTGACTCGCTTGTTGGAATCCCTGGAGCAGGAAGCGGAATTGACGACCCTCGGCCGGTTGATGGCCGCTGACAGCATCAAGCAGGACCTGATCGGCCGCCTGGAAATGGTTGACTATCGAAAACGCAATCCGGACGTCGACAAGGAGGAAATCAAAGCTCCTATTTTCATTGCCGGACTGCCTCGTACGGGAACGACCATACTCTACAATCTGCTGTCACAGGATCCGAGCCGCCGGGTGCCGCTGAGCTGGGAGGTTGTCTATCCCGTTCCGCCACCGCAATTAGAGAGCTATGCCACGGACCCACGGATCGAAAAGACCAGAAAGCGCTTTGCCCAAACCGATGCGCTCGTGCCCGATTTGAAGGCGATCCATCCTGTAGAGGCCTTGTTGCCTGAAGAGTGCAGCACGATCACCTCGAGGGAATTCCAGAGCAGAAACTATAGTTACGTTTTTGATATCCCGAGCTATTACGACTGGTATGTGAATCGCCCGCAAGTGGATGTCTATCAGGCCCACCGTAGATACCTGCAGCACCTGCAATTTCATTACAAGAAAGATCGCTGGTTGCTCAAGGCGCCCCAACATCTGCCATTCATCGGTGATATCTTCAAGGTCTATGGGGATGCGCAATTGATTCAGACCCACCGCAATCCATGCGATGTGATCCCCTCTCAGGCCAGCTTGGTCTACCAGATGCGCGCTGTGACCCAGGAGAGTGTGGACACGGCAGCGATCGGGAAAGAGAAACTGGATCGCTGGAGCTGGGCGCTGGATCGTGCATTGGCGACCCGGGATGCCATTCCCGAAAGAAGCAAGCAGATTGCTGATGTGCGCTTTGCCGATTTGATGTCCGATCCACTGGGGCAGGTCGAACGGCTCTATGATCATTTCGGCTGGGACTTCAATGCAGATGTGAAGAAGCGGATGGAAGACTTCATGAAGAACAATCCCAGGGACAAGCACGGCACCCATCGCTACACCCTGGAGATGTTTGGCCTGACGCAGGAAGAAGTTCGACAGCGCTTCTCCCACTACATGCAACGGTATGAACTCGGCTGACTCACGGTAGTTCTATGAAACGCCTTGGCTTC
>PIVW01000246.1 GCA_003353825.1 Chloroflexota bacterium | reverse complement strand
CACACGGGCGGGATCCGGTTGGTAGCCCATAAAACTGACCACCGATGGCGCCACATCTCCGATAACCCCCTCTTCGACCAGGCGCTCAAGATGGCGTAGGGGTAGCGCGACCTGAGCGTCCTTCTTGACCATAGTGTGGTCAAAGTGGTCGTGAGCATACGCCAGGGCAGGGAACGGTGTGCTGGTCGGGAAGGATCTCAGGGAGTAATCGCCAGTGGGGTTTGCCGCATCACAAGGGGGCTGTTCATGTTTCAAGTAGGCGCCCGCCGAGGAGATGAACATAAGGCGGCTTTGAGCCAGCTCCACGCCCGCCGTTCCGGGAGCTGATCTGTTTCTGGGGTGCTGGTACATATCCCAGTTGATGCTGCCGGTCTCATCCAGGTGAGCCAACCAGCCTTTTTCATAATTCCTCGTCCAGTCTTGTTTGTTTTCCAATATCTCCATGGTTTATCTCTCGTCTACAGCTGGCGCGGGCTCGGCCAACCTCTCAGTCTCCGTGAGGTTGGCGATATGTCGCATCTTCGAGAATATAAGGAGCTGCATCCAATTGCAAGAATTCGATAAGTTTGGGCGTTTCAGCCAACTGCTGCCAGCCGCCCCACAAAACCAGGGGTTGGCCGGGCTGTGTTGCAGCATCCTCGATGACCAGCCCTTGCGCACCCGCAGCACCCGCCACGGTAAACACCCAGTATGTATCCGCAACCGCTAACCAGCTGTCCAGATCGCCCTCTTTCACCCAAATCGGCAATCCGATCCCCGCTGGAAAACTTCTGTCCAAAACAATCAAGGGTTCTACTTCAATGTTCTCACTACGATTATTTTCCGAAATTGGGCGTGCGATCACGCCCACCAGGGAGCCACTTGGGAGCAGATCGGTTTGAGAGAGCCCGTTCTCGTCTAGGGGTATATTATAGGTAATTCCGTTTGTCCCTGTGTATTCGTGCATGATTTGCAGATAGGGTGTGCCATTCTCTGATTGGTCGAAATCGGCCGGCCCTTGTAGGTAATAAACATAGCGTTCAGGGAGCGGAATGCGGACAAGGCTGTCTCCTGAGGCGCCTAATGCACCGAAACGTTCTACCAAATCGGGTGTAGGACTTCCTTCTGCCGGAGTTTGTAATGCAATAGCTGAGACTTGGATGGGCTCCCCAAGGTATACGGGTTCGGGGGTTGGCGCAGAGGTTGGCGAGGGCGTTGGCAGCGGGCTGACAAATAGTGGTTGTGTCGATGGTGTAGGGATAAAAGCCACCGAACTGGGCTGTGTCGCTACTACAATTGCTGTGGAAAATTGTGGTGGCTCGACCATCCATCTGTCTCGAAATATAAACCCTGTTATGATGATGACCACCAGCGCAAAAACAATAAAAGGCCACAGTGGCCGACGCACACGGGCAGTAGGGCCTAACATCTCGAGCACGGCTATTGTTACGTTGTCAGGAGCGCCTCGTTCTAGCGCTTGTTCGATCAAAATATCTGCGGCTTCGTCCGAGGGATAGGCGCTCAGAAACTGCGCCAGTTCGCCAGCTGCCAGGAGATTGCTGAGTCCATCAGTACAGAGTAAAATGCGATCCCCGGGCATGGTGGTCAGGTGAAAGAAATCGGGGCGAGGTTCTCGATCTGGGCCGAGAGAGCGAGTGATGACATTGCGATATGGATGCCGCGCCGCCTCTGCGGCATCGAGTACACCCGCCGCCATCTGTTCTTCGACCCACGAGTGATCCTGCGTCACCTGTCTGATCACTTCCCGCCGGAAGAGATATGCCCGACTGTCTCCCACATTGGCGATGGTCAAATCTGATTCGCGCAATAATGCCGCAACAAGTGTCGTACCCATTCCTGCATAGTCTGGGTTGGCGTCCGCCTGCTCGCAAAGCACGTCGTTGGCGGCAGATATCGCGGTAGCTAATCCCTGTTGAACCGTTTGCCATTCTGTGCCATAAAAAACGGTAAAGAGTTGCTCAATTACCGCTGCGCTGGCCACTTCCCCTGCAGCGTGCCCCCCCATGCCATCGGCAACAGCGAACAAGTGCCCACGTACTCGAAGTTCTTCGTCAGTCAGACTGAGGACATCCCGCCAGTCAAGAACCGTGCTGACTGCATCTTCGTTATGGTCGCGAACACTCCCTTTATGGGTGCGAATTTGGACTGAATAGAGTGCAGGCATATGGAGGAAGTGAGGTATGATTGCAGCGGTTCCAAATTCGGCGATAGTACAACGAGCGAAATTCGGCGCTGAAACCGAAAAGTGCCCACCAGCGTTCGAACACCAATCACTGAGACGATCTTGTACAATGAGGCCGTGCAATCGACTTATACGGCAGGTGCGTTACCGAAATCAGTTCGCATGCAGTATAACATAAGGCTACGATATTATTGTCTTGTCTGGGTAGGCTTGTCTCAACTATAATCACACCAGACTTCCCTATTTTCTCCAAACTATGCTATGACCGTCACTCTCACAGACGTTTTGACAGCACGCCAGAGTATCGCCCCGTATCTCAAGGCGACACCTCTCTATAGGTATCCCAGCCTCGATGCTATGCTGGGCACTCAGCTTTGGGTCAAACATGAGAACCATCAGCCTGTCGGCGCCTTCAAAGTGCGTGGCGGTATAAACTTGATATCGTCGTTGCCTGAAAAGCAGCGGTTGGCTGGTGTGATTGGCGCCAGCACGGGCAATCACGGCCAATCCATCGCTTATGCCGCAAACTTGTTTGGTGTTCGAGCGATTATCGCAGTACCAGAGGCTGCCAATCCCGCCAAAGTCGCATCCATGCGCAACTTGGGCGCAGAGGTCGTTTTCGAGGGAAAAGACTTTGACGAGGCACGCGAATGGGTAGAACTCGAGGCAAAGAGAGGGGGGTATCGTTATATTCATTCTGGAAACGAGCCACATCTTATTGCTGGCGTCGGTACTTACACTCTGGAAATACTACAAGATCTACCAAATGTAGACACTATTATTGTGCCAATAGGAGGCGGCAGTGGCGCAGCCGGTACCTGCATCGTTGCCAAAAGTATGAATCCAAAGATCGAAATCATTGGCGTGCAGGCAGAACAGGCGCCGGCTGCCTATCGATCGTGGAAAGAAAACAGACTTGTAGAGGACGAAATGAATACCTTTGCCGAAGGATTGGCCACTCGCACTGCCTTTTCACTGCCACAAACCATTCTACGCCAATACCTGGATGACTTTGTCTTGATCAGTGAAGATGAAATACGCCGAGCCATTGTTATCTTTCTGGCCCATACCCGTAACCTGGCGGAAGGTGCAGGGGCTGCCCCCCTGGCCGCCGCCCTGAAACTGCGACACCGGCTGGCCGGTAAACGTGTCGTAATCATCCTCAGCGGTGGCAACCTCAGCATTGATCGCCTACGAGAGATACTGGCTGCTGAAGGAACCCCTGCCTTTCGCCTACAATAAACCCCTACCACCCATCTGCCATCACTTTAGCGAGCTACTTATGCCAACACAAATACTAATCATAGAAGACGATCCCTCCATCGGCAAACTACTTAGGCGAGCGCTCCTCCACGAGGGCTACGACACGAAACTGGTCGTCGATGGCTATGAAGGATTGCAAGCCTTTACCGAACAAGAGCCCGAACTCATTATTCTGGATGTCATGTTGCCCGGCATCGACGGCATAGAGGTCTGCAAACGCATTCGCGAAGAAAGCGCCCTACCCATTCTCATGCTAACCGCTCGTGATATGGTTGAAGATCGAGTTATTGGCCTGGATAGTGGCGCCGATGACTATGTGACCAAACCCTTTGATATCGACGAATTACTGGCACGTGTACGAGCACAATTGCGCCGAGTGGAAAGCCAACCGCAAACTCGAATTATGCAGTTCGCAGACCTCGAAATCGACACGCCCGCCCGCTCGGTGCATCGCGGCAGTCGGGAGGTAGAACTTACAGCTCGGGAATTCGATCTGCTTGAACTCTTCATGCGCCATCCCAACCAGGTTCTCACCCGCGCCCAGATCTACGATGAGATATGGAGCTACGATTTTGGCGGTAGCTCAAACATCATCGAGGTTTATATTCGCTATCTTCGTACAAAACTTGAAGCCAATGACGAGCCACGCCTCATTCACACCAAACGTGGGGCCGGCTACATCTTGCGCGAATCGTAATTCAAACCTTACTTTTAGCGCCAGCCCCTCCTCTTTATGTCTCTTCGTCTTCGCCTCACACTTCTTTATAGTGGCCTGCTCGCCTGCCTGCTTTTTTTGATTGTCGTCATCACACTTACCAGTGTTCAGGATAATGTTCGAGATTCCATCGATACAGATTTGAAGGTGCGCGGTGATCAGGTCGCCGGTATTTTAGAGGAATCTGTTCCCACCAGCAATGTCGTAAGCTCACTTCTGCAGGTATTGACCGAAGACTTCGAGGCCGAAGTTTATATACAGATACGTGACACCACCAGGCGCATCATCAGCCGCACGGATAACCTGACAAATAAAACCATCCGTCTGCCCGAACAGTTTTACAAACAAGCCATGTCAGGCCGGGCAGGCTATTATGATTTGGATGAGGATCAGGTGCGAGTCTACTACACGCCTATCAGATTCGGCGGTGAAGCCGTCTATGTGATGCAGGTGGCGCGCCATCTCGAATCGGAGCAGGCAATACTCAATCAACTCGCCACCAGCCTGTTCTGGATTATCGCCGTCGCCCTGGTGATAGGGGCCACTATCGGTTATTGGTTGGCGGGCATTACCTTGCGACCGATTCAAGAGGCAACCGTAACGGCATTGGCGATTACGCGCACGGGACGGCTCGACAGGCGCGTGCCGGTATCCAGTACCCGCAACGACGAGATCGGTGAACTGGTCAATACATTTAACGAGATGCTCGACCGGCTGCAAGAGCTTTTCGACAAACAGCGTCGCTTTAGCGGCGATATCTCGCACGAACTGCGTACACCCCTGACAACGATTTTGGGCAACACCAGTCTGCTCAAACGGATCAACGCACTACCGCCGGACGAAGAGGCGGAAATGTTGGATGAGATCGAGCAGGAAGCACAACATATGAGACGGCTGGTATCGGATCTGTTATTGCTGGCACAAGCTGATGCAGATATGGTTATCAGTCGAGAACGTGTGGAGCTAGATACCATTTTGCTGGAGGTGTACAGGCAGGCCAAGCGTCGTTCGGGTAACAGTATCGATTTACGATTGCTGCACGAAGACCAGGCCATTGTCATGGGTGACGCCGACCGTCTCCGACAGATGTTGGTCAATTTGATCAATAATGCAATCCAATACACGCCCAAAGGGGGCAGCGTCGATCTAAGTTTATCGTCTGCTGGTATTTCCACCGAGATCATCATCAGTGACACGGGACAGGGGATTTCACATGAAGATCTACCGCACATCTTCGACCGTTTTTATCGCTCCGATAAGGCGCGTTCGCGGGCGGTAGGTGGTACCGGCCTGGGGCTTTCGATTGTCAAGTGGGTTATCGATGCCCATGGCGGCGATATTACCGTCGAGTCCACCGAAGGGGAAGGGACAACATTTCGAGTGCAATTACCCCTGGCAGCCGCCTATGAGGATGAACCGATCCGTAGGCCTCGTTTGCGCGCCGTGCAAGCATGACCCTTACGCCGGAGTTGATTGTATGGCTGCAGTCAGATGAGGCAGCGATCTGGCTCGAACCACTCACAGCCCATCCCCCTGGCGACTCTGATCTGTTACAAACCCTGACGCATTTGCGAAAGGCACTACCTGCCGACCACGCCAGCGCTCTTGTGCAAACAGCCCAGCTACGCCAGCAGGCCAAGAAGAAATTTATCGATGCTGAACGTATGTTTTTTGCCAAAGAACCGCTGCAACAGGCCAGTGCCTCAATTGTAGCATGTCACACAGCGCGCAGGTATGCTCATAGCACTTATGTAGCCGATCTAGGCTGTGGCCTGGGTGGCGACAGCCTTGCTCTGGCCGCCGCCGGACATCGGGTGCTCTCTGTCGATCACTCAGCACTTAATTTGAGCCTGGTTGCTGCTAACGCCAGGGCATTGAATCTGACATCTTGTGTGCAGCCACTTCGGGCTGATGTGCAGCTACCTGCCTGGCGTTGTCATGCGGCCTGGGCCGACCCCGGACGCCGCGCCGGCCGTCGGCGTATCTTCGATCCCGAGCAGTTGCAACCAGCGCTAAGCAGCCTGCTGGCACAACGGCGTCGCTACGAGGGTGGTTTGGGGGTCAAACTGATGCCGGGTTTAGCTCACGAGGCGATTCCCCCCGATGCCGAAGCAGAGTGGATCAGCGTGCGGGGTGATCTCAAGCAGTGCGTCTTGTGGTTCGGCGAATTGGCACGTGACAGGAAACGTCGGGCCACCCTCCTCCCTTCGGGCGAAGAGCTTGATGCCGGAGGCGCGCAGGCCGATGTCCGCCCGCCGGGCCACTATCTTTATGAACCAGATCCCGCGGTTATACGCGCGGGTGCAGTTAGCGATCTGGCCCTCGCTCTCGGCCTCTGGCAGATAGACCCGACCATCGCCTATCTCTCGGCAGATGATCTGGTTCCCAGCCGCTTTGCTCGCCATTGGCGCATTCTGGAACACCATCCATTTGACCTAAAACATCTCAATCGTCGCCTGCGTGTCTTACAGGGCCAGGTGCTCGCCGTCAAAAAACGGGGCTCTCCCATCGATCCTGAAGCATTCCGACGCAGGCTCTATCATCACGCTAAAGGCCAGCCGCTCGTCATCGTGATCACGAGGGCGCTTGCCAAACCCTGGATGCTGATCTGTTCTCCTGAATCGTACATTAACCGTTAATTATTAGCCGTTCACTATTAATTGTTTCCTCAACTTCTTCCCTTCCCGATCCATCCTTTCTGGGTAGACCTTATTCATATTCTGACTATAGTTCGGACCACATGGGCACGCCAACAACTCATCTAGGACACACTCGAATGAAAACTATGCCCAATCCACCGCCCTCAGCCCAAGCGCTACTTGAACTCAGTGCCCAGGTAGGCAGCGTCCTCAGCAGACGATCTCTGACTATCGCCCCGGCCGAATCTTGTAGCGGCGGATTGCTAAGCAGCTATCTGACCGATGTAAGTGGTAGCTCTGCTTACATGCTTGGAGGCATTGTCTCATACAGTAATCATGCCAAAATGCATCTGCTTGGCGTGCAAGGAATTACCTTGGCTACGTTCGGCGCTGTCAGCCCTGAAACTGCAGCCGAGATGGCGCAAGGTGTACGCAAGCTTGCGGGTGCTGATATCGGCATTTCGACTACCGGCATTGCCGGACCCACTGGTGGAACCCCTGACAAACCGGTCGGACTCGTGTATCTGCACGTATCGGCACAAGGTATAGAAGAAGGCGAACACTCTATTTGGCCCTATGATCGTATGGGCAATAAGCTGGCCACCGTGGAGGCGGCGCTGAGCATGGTACTGCGCCTGATATCCTCCCAGAAAGTGTCCGATTCGGCACGAACACAGGTCGAGTCTTTGGATTGCCCGGTTGTCGTTGAAGCTGGTTGGAGCCAGAACAACTGGCGACCGCAGGCTGTCTGGTTTGAGGGAAAGCGCTGGGAGATCATCGGTTGGGGCAGGCAGACGCTGCGAGAGGATAGGATGACAGAAGTTCTGGTCGAGGCAGCAGGGGGTACACGCTTTGAATTGCTGGTGGATGTACAAGGTGGCCAATGGCTGCTGCGGCGGATATGGCGAACCCGGGCGGCTGTCTAACTGTTCAGTATGGGAAACTACTGAATGAGCGACTTCCTATTGCTTCGATCCCCCAAAAAAACTATCCACCATGGAATTTGACAAATGGGGGGGGGGGGTATTATATACATAGGTTTTTTGAATTCATTTACACCTTATCTTACAACCACCTAATCAACCTCAACCTTAAAGGAAATATCCCTATCCACTCATCGCATTATCTGCGATGGGTTTGACATTTCCCGAAAGCGACCTTTTGATACCCCTAGCAAGATCGTTGGTCGAAGTTGCCTCAGCGATCGGACAACTTCGCTGCTACCAGGTGCTGCTAGAACCATCTTCAACCTCTCTGGAGGGCATGAGCATGATAAATCACCGGATAACCCACCTGCTGCTTGTTCTGTTGAGCGCGGTGTTGCTGGCCGCCTGTAACATTGCGTCGCCTTTCGCGTCTAAAGCAACGGAAACGCCTCCTGCTTGCCCTCCCCTTGAGTCGGGTGAGGTAGAGTTCAAGTATGAGACAGTTCGGATGGCCGATACAGGGGGGGGACAAAAAGACGATGAGCCACAGATTCTCCTTTTTAATAGTGCCCAAGAACTAAATCTAACGAAGTCCTATCTGAATCCAACCGATTTTGCGGAACTTGAATCCATTGATTTCGATACATATTTCGTGGTCATCCTATTTCGTGGGTATCAACTCAGCACAGGCTATGACGCAGTTATCCGACGAGTGACGCAACGACTTGATGGCGTGGTTACCGTCTGTGCCGAGCTATGGTCTCCGAATACATCTGGTGATTTAACTGCGGAAACATCACCAGCAAGTACAAAT
>PIVW01000245.1 GCA_003353825.1 Chloroflexota bacterium | reverse complement strand
CGAAATTCAAGGAAATTCAGGAGGAATCCTGAGAAAATCATAAATTATTTGAATTTGCCACGCTGAAGGTATTGTAGGCTGCAACTTAGGCATATTCCCTCAAAATGGCGAAGGTATTGCATAAACGATAACATATCATCCATTGTGTTGCTGCTTTGCGAGCCATTCGGAAATAAACCGGGCAAATTGTCCCAGTTCGTCCAGGTTCTGAAGCCTGGCGTATGTTATATCCCAGTCGATGCTTAAGTATTCATGAATCAAGATATTGCGAAAACCGGCAATCGGCGCCATCCGCCTGGCAAAGGCCGGTGGCACCACGCCCAGTTCACCCATTCGCAAAACCGCCTCATAATAGTCTTGGGGCTTCTGCGCCTGTTCGATTGTTATGATGCGATGGCTGATGTCGATACAGCATTGTGCTGCGATCTCCAGATTTCGTTCAACGATATCACGTAGATACGCATCTTCTAGAAAGTCATCGCGAGTCTTGACTTGCAGTGGCCGCAATCTCGCCAAGCGTTCGTTCAGTTCGTTCAAACGCCGTTCGATACCGCTGAATTCTGGTGGCATGGTCAGTCTCCTCAAGCAATTCACTGCGTTGCGCCCGTAGTATAGGCAGATAATCCCCATAGCGTCCCATTACGTACGCTTCATATTCGACTCGTGTTGCCGTGTCTCGTTGATAGAGTAGTTCACCGTGAGCAATGACTGCACAAGCCAATTCGATAGATGCCAGGTTGAGTGGGATAACATCGATTTTGTCCGTCGCCAGACTCAGGGCCAATTCATGGGCGATCTCGGCTATGGCAACAAGCTCTTCCACATCGGCGTCGAGTAGAACAGCGATATCGTAATCACTGTCTGGACCGACATTGCCGGTAACGCGTGACCCAAACAGATATGCCAACCGCACACATGGCGCGTCGTTCAACATCTGCGTTATCTGATCCACTTTATGCGTCATCATAGATTTATCATATCATTACGCATGACTTAGCTGCAAAGATGCCGGTAATCGAACCGATTTATCCACTTATCAACACAATAAACAGCCTTGTCTGTCAAGAATTCTGATGTAAACGAAGTCCATCACATTATTGCACGATCATCGGCAAATAGAGGGGCACGGGTGTCGGCGTGCTTGTTGCCGTAATCCGCTCTGTCACCAGGTCGTATGTCATCGCGCAGCCACCTGTATCTGGATTGAAGTTGGCCGCCTTGAGGAAATAAGTGCCATTGGCCGGGGCCGTCCAGGTGATACGGCTGGCGGGAGGGTTGGCCGGATCGATGTCGTTGTAGGCAAGCTGGGTGATGCCATCGCTGTCGTACAGCGTTAGGGTGGTGTCCACACCTGAGGCCAGGTTATCGGTATAGAGTGTGAGTTTGTCACTAGCGACAGCTCCGAACTTGACATAGTCGTTGTCACCCGGCTGGTGATAGTTGTGTTGCTGTATTTCGCCGTTTAGTAGAATTAAATTGGCCTGTTGCCCGGTGTTATCGGGTTCATATGAGTCGGCACAGTCGGGTGTGTTTGTCACAGTCGGGGTCGGTGTAGAGGTTGACGTGGATGTAGGCGTTACCGTGGGAGTTACGGTAGGTTCCACTGCGCCTTCCCAATAACTAATGATTAGCTCAGGGCGATATGGGATCTCCTGCCAATCAGTTGCTTCACGACCGATAAAATCATAGCCAACACTGGGTCCGTTGTCGTACTTGATCATCAAGCCCTTATTCGGAAAGGTTTCACCAGACCAACGCTGTACAAGCGCAGTGATATCGAAACTCGCCCAACGCTGTAGCCAATCGATTGCTTTATAGTCGCTGATGGCGCCCTCGCGATCCAATACACCATCCGCACCTGGTACCTGCCACATTTCACCACTGCTTGCCCTGTTCCAAGTGGTCTGCGTTTCTTGCCAGTCTCGTAGTAGGGCATAAATGTTTGCATCAAGGGTCTGAGGATTACTACGGTCTTTTGGAAAAAGACTTAAGGTTGCCCGCTTAATCGTGATTTCGGCAGGCAGAGGCGACAGATTATAATACAGCAATGAGGCGATAGCGCCATCAGCGCGAGCGGTCAGTGTATCACTCTCACCATTGTTTATATCTGGATCCCATAGATTGATAAAAGTATCTTCAGCGCCTTCATAGTCCAGAAAACCCTGTTGGAGCGTTACCGTATCACCTGACGGTGTCGGTATAGTGGCAGGGGGTGTAACTACCGGCGCTTGATCGGCCAGGAGTTCGAGACCGGCCCAGCCAGGTTGCACACCAAAGGTGCTATCACCTTTCCAGATTAGATGTGTGTCATAGGGGCCGCCGGTGTCATCGTCATGCATGCCCAGATTGAAACCCATCACCTTATCAGCGATAAGCACGCCTGCCTGCAAGTGCTCTGCAGGAATGGCTATCTCAGCATCATAACCATCGATGCGCGTGTTGATCGCCGCCTGGAAACCCTCGGTTGGCGCCGCCCGATCTGTTTTGCGCCCGTCGGCGTTGATGGTGTACTGGTGGTCATCGGCGCCATCATCTTGATAGTCATTGAGTCCATCGATCCCTAGCTCGACCTGGTCATCATCCCATACATTTGCGCTATCACTGACAACCCGATTGTCAAAAACACTGACGGCAAAGTAGAGCGTCGAAGCTGTCCACAAACTACGCACGGTTGTACTAAGATCGTAATGACTGGGTAGATCTCGTTTTTGGGTATTGGCAGTCAATTGATCCAAAAATACGCCCTCGACCTCTGGCCAATCTGATAGGTCACCATCGATGGTCGGGCCATGATCGATTGAATAGGATGGAACCCAGTCGGTGGGAGATGGAGGTGGAGCGAAGGTAGTGATCCCGTAGCGCAGTACTTTAGCTTCTCCACTAGTTTCTGCCAGCCCATGATCGCTATCGAAGAAATCGATATCCCTTATCCCTTCATTGGCATTGTTATAACTAATTCCCCAAGAGGCGCCGGCATCATAGGTATCTATGATAGCCCCTCTTCCCCCGGCATGCGCCTCCGTGGCGCTAACGGCACTAACGCTGTACAAGCCGGCCCACTCGGGGATCGGTGGCGGCGGTTGGGTTTGCCAGCTTTGTCCACCGTCGGTAGAGCGCAATATTGTACGGCTCTGCCCTACAACCCAACCTGTCTGGGTGTTGCCCGCGAAATCTACCCCATAAAGATGTAGTTTAGTGAGTCCACCGACGTTTGTCCATGAGATACCGGCATCATCCGTGCGTACAATCGTACCTGTTTCGCCTACAGCAACAGCGGTAGTGGCGTCGACCCAGGCCACAGCAAACAGGGGTTCTATGGTATGGCTGGTTACGGGCGTCCAGCTACTGCCACCATCGGTTGTGCGCACAATGCGGCCATTTTGTCCGACCGCCAGACCATGAGCATTATTAGCCATGCTGATGGCGTAGAGGTCGTCAGTGGTGTTGCTTGTCTGCCCTTGCCAGGTAACACCACCATTGCCCGAATAGAGGATGTGCCCCTGGCTGCCGGCTATCCAGGCGTTGGCTCCATCCAGTGAGACTATGTCTGATCTACTGTATGAACCATCGTTGAACTCGTGTATATCGTTCCACGACAGACCACCATCCTCCGTCCTTAAGATATGATTCGAAGTCAGTACGAAGCCAATATTCTCCACAAGTTCAACGGCTTGCGAGCTATTAAGAATCCCACGTAATCCGCAGTTATGGTTCCAAGTAGCGCCATCGTCGTTGGAACTCAAGATCTGGTGCCCCAACGGGTCATAACCCTTAAATCCCCGCTCTTCTCCTGCTGACCACAGTGTGCCATTTACACTGGGCATAAAACCCTTACCATTGTATGGGCTGGTGCCGGTTTCGGTCCAGTGCTCGCCGCCGTCGGTAGAATGAAACACGATGTTTTGAGAATCGTAACTGGAATACCATCGATAATGCACGATCCAACCTTCGTCCGCGTTTTTGAAGGCGATGTTTTGGAAACTGCCGTAGCTGTAAGCCTCAGGAAGAGCCGCCAACAAAAACCAGTTCATGCCCCCATCCGTTGTTCTGAAAACATCACCCTTGTCGGTAACCACCCACCCTCGTTGGTCATCGAGCAGACTAAAATCGCCAATCCGATCCCCTGCCTGTAGCGGCAGGTTGAGCGCTGACCAGACCACTCCCCCATCCTTTGTCACCCAGAGGCGGTCGCCCCAGTCCAAGGTCCAGCCTGTGGTGCGGTTGGCGAATACAACCTTGTATAAGCTGACATCAGCATCGGGCACACTGCTAGCCTGATGCCACGAGGTGCCTCCGTCGGTAGTTCGCAGTATGGTACTATCTGATCCAACAGCCCAGCCAAAGCTGCTGTCGAAAAAGCTGACATCATTCAGAGAAGCAGTCACACCCGAAGTTTGTGTAATCCAGGTAAGACCGTTATTGGTGTGCAGGATGATACCTTCGTAACCAACGCTCCAACCGTGTACAGCATCGACAAAATCAACGCTGTTTAGAGACGCCCCGACTGGCGCCTGTTGGGTGGCCCACGAAACACCACCATTGGCGGAATACTTGATGAGACTATAGTTCCCGACCGCCCAGATATGAACATCATCAGGTGTGTCGACGGCCTTAAAGCCCTCGTAGAGTGGCCATGACCAGCCTGAGGACGCGTTGGCCCGAGCCTGACTGGTTTCTATCACTGCTGATGGCGCCAGAAAGCTGATCGCTGCTACGAACAAACCAGTCATGAGCAACAAAATAGATGAAACTCGAGCTATCATAATCCTCTCTCCTATGATCAGTGTGAACCAGAAATGGGAAATACGTTTTTTTCGCGTGCAAACACAAACACCTTCTTAGCATTCAACAACATCCGCCGAAAATTTACGAGAGGAGACTCAAATCTTATCACCGACCCTCTAATTGCTGCAAGAAAAATCAGTACCGCTTGTGGGCATCAGATTCTACAAAACAACTGAAGATCGCAGTCAGTTGCTAGCGGCAGGGTGGTCTGCATCCCACCCACCACACTAGTCGTAGCTTTCCAATCCTGTTGGACTCGTGTGGTGTGGGTGGTGGTGTTGCCCATATGCTAATTCGGCGTGTATCATGCTTAGCGATTCCCGTACCTGCCCTGTCACTCGGAGCAAACTCATGGCCCAAACAACGCTGCACGCCCCAATTGAAACAAACAACCGCGAAGTGCGCGGCTGGATGATGTACGATTGGGCGAATTCTGCCTTCAGCACCACCGTCGTCACAACCTTATTGGGGCCCTACCTGTCTAGTTTAGCCAGAACCGTCGATGGTGTTCAGTTTCTAGGATTCCGCTTCGAGCCAGATGCATTTTTCCCCACCTGCGTCTCGATCTCAGTCATTCTTCAGGTTCTAATTCTGCCCTTGCTTGGAGCTATCGCCGATTATTCGACGCTCAAGAAAAAACTATTGTTGGGATTTGCCACAATCGGCGCGCTTGCCACCATCCTTATGTTTTTCATCGTCACCGATATGCCGGTGCTGGGGACCAATGGGGCGGTGCTACTGGCA
Organism: Chloroflexota bacterium; assembly: GCA_003353825.1. The sequence goes on along the minus strand of PIVW01000245.1, from coordinate 3,010 downwards.
GGATTGTTGTTTATCATTGCCAATCTATCTTTTGGCGCTGCCATTGTATTCTATAACGCCTTTCTACCTGATATCGCCGCCCCGCAAGATCGTGATTCGGTCAGCTCCAAAGGTTGGGCAATTGGCTATCTAGGCGGTGGCGTTTTGCTAGCGTTGAATCTAGTCTTAATTCAAATGATGGCGGACACTGGACTGGCCGTGCGTCTCAGTATTGCCAGTGCAGGGTTGTGGTGGCTGCTCTTCACTTACCTCTTCCCCGCCCGACGTCTGCGCCAGCGCCGTTCCCTCAAAAGTCTTCCCAGAGGGGAGTCCTATTTCTCGCAGGGCGTCAAGCAAATCCTTAAAACATTGCGAGAAATCCGCAGCAAATACCCACATACCTTGCGGTATCTGATCGCCTACCTGATTTACAACGACGGCATCCAGACCGTGATCGTGGTTTCTACCCTATTTGCAGCCTCCGAATTGGCTGCAGACGACAACACGCTGGTCATCCTCGTTTTGCTGATCCAGTTTGTCGCCTTCGGCGGGGCCCTGGCTTTTGGGTGGTTGGCCGGACGCATCGGAGCCAAACGCTCCATTATCATCAGCCTTTTCATCTGGGTGGGTATCGTTGTCTCGGCCTATGCGTTACTCTATGAAATCTGGCAACTGTTTGTGTTAGGCGTGTCCGTCGCCATCGTCCTCGGCGGCTCGCAAGCGTTAAGCCGCTCGCTCTATTCGCAAATGATCCCCCGCGAGAATGAATCGGAGTACTTTGGCTTCTACGAGATCAGCGAGCGCGGCACCTCCTGGATTGGGCCCCTGGTATTTGCCGCAGCTGTGCAGATAACGGGTGGTACACGCGTGGCGCTGCTATCTGTCATACTCTTCTTTGTTGTAGGCCTCATCCTGCTCATCCCTGTCAACGTACGTAAAGCGATTGTCGATTCTGGCAACAACCCCAGCGATATCGTTCTTTGATCTCTATCCCCTCACCCCCTACCATGACTCAACCTCTTGTCGCACTCGAAAGTACTGTTATCGCCCATGGCCTGCCATATCCTCAGAATTACGAGACCGCATTACGGCTGGAAGAGTTGATCCGTAACTCAGGCGCTGAACCGCGCACCTGTGGCTTCGTCGCGGGTGAAGCGACGGCTGGCCTATCGAACAACCAGATCGAGCACTTTGCCAAAAGTGAGGGGGTGATCAAAGCATCTCTGCGTGATCTGGCCATTGTCTCAGCCCGAAAACTGGATGCAGCCACCACCGTCGCTACCACGATGTGGCTTGCTCATCGACACGGGATCGAGGTATTTGCCACGGGTGGGCTTGGTGGTGTGCACCGTGGTGACGATTTCGACGAATCTGCCGATCTCACTGCCCTGGCTACGATCCCGGTGCTGGTGGTTTGCGCCGGCGCCAAAGCCATCCTCGACCTACCCCGCACCCGCGAGCGCCTCGAGACACTTGGCGTGCCCGTGATCGGCTATGGTTGTGACGATATCCCGGCTTTTTATACTCGCTCATCCGGCCTGCCCGTCGACACTCGCTGTGATAGCCCGGCCGAAGTCGCTGCTATCTGGAAAGCTCAGCGCTCGTTGGGGCTTCGAACCGGCATGCTCGTCACGGTCCCGGTACCGCAGACAGCCGCCCTGGACGAAGCCGTTGCCAACGATGCTATCGATGCAGCCCTGATCGCTGCCAAAGAACAGAGAGTGCATGGCAAAGAGATTACCCCATTTCTGCTCTCTTACATCGCCGAGGTTACTGGCGAAGCCTCGCTGCGCGCCAATCTGGCCTTGTTAGAGAATAACGTTCGCTTGGCCGCTGCCATTGCCTTGGTGTTGGCGTAGAGCGGGCGACGCACTGGTATGCATTGGAATTGGCGTGACCCGGCCATCAAAATGTTGCAAGTGTGGTGGTGGCTGACGCGGCCACGCACGGTGGGTGTACGGGGTATTGTGCAGGATGAAACGGGGCGAATTCTCTTCGTACGGCATAGCTACGCCAGTCGCAATTGGTACCTGCCGGGTGGTGGTAGCGATGGCAACGAAAGTGCTGATGAGTCGATGGTGAGAGAGATGCGAGAGGAAACAGGTCTAAAAGTCGAGATTGTACGACTGGTGGGGGTGTATCTGTGCTTGGGGTCCTACAAACGAGACAACATCTTTGTTTTTGAATGTAAATGGTTGGCCGGTGAGGTGCAGGCGGATGGGGGCGAGATCGCAGACATCGGTTGGTATCCCTTGCAGAATTTGCCTCAACCACTGACTCCTGGCACGCGCGAAGTTCTGGATGAATGGGTGAGCGGGCTAACGGGATACGGACGCTGGCCAGGCTAGGTAATAACTTTGCGGCGGCTTGTTGTGTCAATAGTCCTATTTGATTTTCACAGCCAACGCGAGTATGATACAATCGATTGATTAATCAATCGATTAACGACAATCTTTGAGAATTCAAACATGGTTACAAAAACAGTAAGTGCTACTGAAGCGCGCATCCATTTCGGTGAACTCATGCGACGGGTTGTCGAAGACCAACAGCCTGTCACCATCGAACGTGCAGGGAAGCCGCAGGTCGTCGTCGTTTCTATTGAGCAATACGAGCAATTGGTGACGGGGCATCCGCAAGAGCCCGATTGGCGAAAATCTCTGCAACATGCTCATGTTCAGATAACTCGCGAGTTGTCTGATATTGAGATAGCGCCTACGGACGAAATTATTCGTCAAATGAGGGAGGAACGAAGTGAGCAACTCCTCGACGCTTTGCGTTGATGCCAGTTTGGTCATACGCCTGCTTACTCGCCCAAAGGATAGGGTCGTGCAGGATCTTTGGCAACAATGGGACGAGACAGGCAAACGATTCATCTCGCCCGAATTACTTTTTTACGAAGTTACTAATGCGATATTCGGCATGGTTCATGGAACCGGTACAGAGATAAAGAAGCACGTTTACAATTGAATGAGGAGAAAGGCTAAAAGGGCATAGGCGGTCTTTGCTCCGAGCAGTGATTGCGAGGAGCAAA
>PIVW01000795.1 GCA_003353825.1 Chloroflexota bacterium | reverse complement strand
CGGCTACACCAAGTACTACTACGCGGGCGGTGACCTGGTAGCCTTCAATCGCAGCAGCGGCTATGGCGAAGCCTATGGCCTGCGCTACGTGTTCGGCGACCACTTAGGCAGCACCAGCCTGGTCATAAACGGCGGCGGTGATGTACTATGGGCAGAAAGATCCTTCGACTTCGCTCAGGACAAGCTTCAAACCCTTCGGCGGCTACCACTACACCTGGAGTAAATGGGCGGAGGGAACCACCCCCACCAATCGCCAGACCGATTATCGCTATACAGGCCAGCGCCAGGAAAGCGAGATCAAACTGTACGACTACATCTCGCGCTGGTATGATTATCGGCGAGGGCGGTTTGTGCAGGCGGATACGATTGTGCCGGAGCCGGGAAATCCGATGTCATTGAATAGGTATATTTACGCAGAAGGTAATCCTGTCAAGTACACGGATCCTTCGGGACATGTCGCGTGTGCAGATATCGACTGCACTATTGGAACAACCTCGGGCGGTCAAGTTATAGTCAGTACAGTCGCTACGCCTATCCACTTGTTGATATTGCAGTTCGCACAAGGAAATGACAGCGCAATTAACCGCCTTGGAATGATACTGAACAATACAGCAGATAAAGGTGGCATCTTCCGTACACACTTTAAGACAGGCACGATAGGTAGTGTTAAGGGCGATGCGGGATTTCAAGTACAACTTCGTGATAATAGCTATTATGAGGAGGTCTGGGGAGCAGGAGAGGGCGCCCATACTACGCAGATAGGTCACTTTCTGACCGCCGTTAGCTTTGCCTTTGATGCGGACGCCAGTAGAATACGTCGGCTGCAAAACATCATACCTGATGAAGCTTGGGTCTCTGCCGCAATAGGGCATGAGAGGCTCTCCGACGACGCTCCTCTTGCCCAAGCTAGGCAACCACGTTATGTTGGTGCAGGCAATACGCAAAAATTCCTCATAGCTGTAAAATTAGATGAGGGTGGCTTCGATCCTGCAAGGGATGCTCTATTGGTAGATATTCTTGACACAGCCAATTTGGGGCCAATAAATAGTAATCGCGTCGGCAATAGCCTCGAAGATTTAAGGTTGACCGCACGAGGATGGAGCCTGGGCAAGGCTGTTTCATCTGGTCAACTTAATTCCAATACAGGCATAGCTTATTGGCTAATGGAAAATATCTTAGCCCACTGAGAATATACCCTGACAAATGTCCACATTGTCCAAGTCATATATCGGCCTAAAATACGGGTTCATTGCAGTAATACAGGGAGGGATATTCGGCACTCTGATTGCTCTTTTGTCTCTCTTTGTAGTTGAGTTGATCGAGGATACTCGATTCTTCGATACTGTTTCCATTGACACCAGTTTTATACTCATACTAGTATCTGAAGCAGTTCTAGTATTTGTATCAATTGTCCTGTTCTCTTTGCTTCCCGGCCTAGTTGGGGGTATTGCCTTGGCGCTGATCGTAAATAGACTCCTCCAAACTGAAAACAAATCCGCTCGCATGTGGTCCATTCTAACGGGCATTTTGATAGGTGCAATAGCAGGCCAGCTGGCACTACGTCTTCTATTTCTCGTTTTCCCCCCAGAGGCCAGTCCACCCTTCGGGGCTTTTTTTGTAGACATTGAGAAACTGCAGATTTCGCCGATGCTTGTTGCAGCCATCCTAGGAGGTAAAACCGCAATGAAGATAATTCAATTTTACAGATAGGGGTTTTAGCACATCTCCACGAATGGGTGCATTCAGAGTATTCTCCCTGCCCCAGCTTCCTGGTTCAACGTCGGGCGCGAATCGGGAGTCAAGGGTCGATGTTGTTTCGACTTGCGCAGCCCTTGCCCCCTGTTGCGCACCCGGATACGATTTTGGTTTTCTGGACAAGTTGTTGATTCTGATGCCCAAGCATTTACGGAGGCCGACCCAACTCGCGCCTGGACCTGATCGAGCTCAACCAGTCATCGACCCCAGCTATAGCGGCAGCGCCTGCTTAGCGGGCATGCAGCAGGTCGAGTCCGCCCAATCGCTCGAGGGCGGCAGCAAAACCGAACTCAGCCAAGCCGCCGTTGTCAACGAAGCAACCACCGTCGGCGG
>PIVW01001608.1 GCA_003353825.1 Chloroflexota bacterium | reverse complement strand
GCACGAATGGTGTAACGATCTGGGCACTGTCTCAACCATGAGCTCGGTGAAATTGTAGTTCCGGTGAAGATGCCGGATACCCGCAACGGGACGGAAAGACCCCGTGAACCTTTACTGCAGCTTCACATTGATTCTGGGTAAGTGATGTGTAGGATAGGACGGAGACGTTGAACCGGGTTCGCTAGGATTCGGGGAGTCGCCCTTGAAATACGTCCCTTCATTTGCCTGGGATCTAATCCCTTAATTGGGAGACCGTGTGTGGTGGGTAGTTTGACTGGGGTGGTCGCCTCCAAAAGAGTAACGGAGGCTTCTAAAGGTGCCCTCATGACGATTGGTAACCGTCAGCAGAGTGCAATGGCACAAGGGCGCTTGACTGTGAGAGAGACAACTCGAACAGGTACGAAAGTAGAGCATAGTGATCCGGTGGTTCCGTATGGAAGGGCCATCGCTCAAAGGATAAAAGGTACTCCGGGGATAACAGGCTGATCGCTCCCAAGAGCTCATATCG
>PIVW01001607.1 GCA_003353825.1 Chloroflexota bacterium | reverse complement strand
CCATTTCCTTACCCGTTCCAGTGGCACCGATGATGAGCACGGGATTGCACCGGCTGGACGCAACCAGCTTGATCATGTTGAGCTCATCGCGCGTAGCAGCACTGGTTCCAACAATGGGAACCGACGCCGCAAAGCTATCAACAAAGAAGGGCGTAGACGTGTCTGCCAGAACCTTCGGCGCCGTGCGACACTTAAGGGTTAGGGCAATCTTCTTAAGCTCCTCGATGTCGTGCTCTCCCAAATAGTCGTACGCGCCGGCTTGTCTGAAGGTATCGGGCAAGGCATCCTGGCCTTGATCATCTCCCACCACAATCACGGGGATGGCAGTCACCTCATTATCGGGCCTAGTGACAAATGCCTGAATATGGTCCGGGGTGGAGTACTCGTCAAAAACCACTAGATCAGGATTGATGGTATCCACCACATCCAGGGCTTCGCGCAGGTCATCCGCCATAAAGATCTGTTGACTGACCTTTTGCGCCAGATTCTGCATCTGCTGTTTCTTGCT
>PIVW01000244.1 GCA_003353825.1 Chloroflexota bacterium | reverse complement strand
GACGGTGCGCGTCTGCCCCATATTATTGAGAAGATACCAGGAAAGCGTGTTTCGTTGGCACAAACATCACGTAAAATGAAACACGTGCTTTTCCAGAGCCACACGAATTCTTGTTGAGCCAACATACCTATATTCAGACACCGATTTCAATCGGTGCCCAACAATAATCTTCCATCTGCAATTAGCAATCTGAAATCACCAAAGAGGAGGACGACCGTGATCCATAATATCCGTTGGACCGCAAAAAAGATATCCCAGCGCATCGAGCTGATCGTGCCACTGGTCTACCGCAAGCGTAAGCCCATTGCGCCATTCCGCTACACCCCTTTACCCGCACCAACACCCGCTCCATTGGACGTCCCGCCGGTTGGCTCCGACGTCGATGACAGCGACTGGCCGCTTATCGAACCGCAATCTTACTGGGGCGACTGGATGACAGACTACAGCTTGCGTACCAGATTTCAGGTGCCGACAGACTGGGATCCGCAAGCAGCAGTCGCTCTCTATCTGCCTCTAGGTGAAGCGGGTGATTTCAGCCATCCTGAAGCCCTAGCATATATCGATGGCGCTTCTTATGCTACCTGCGACCGCCACCATCAAGAGATACTTCTACCTGACGTTTATCGGGATGGGAAAGACCACCTGCTAGACCTCCAAACCTACACCGGCCTGGGTGGCTGGCGTTTTGGGGAACCTGGAATGAAACTTTTCATGCGTCGCTGCGAGGTAGTGCAGATCGATCAGCCAACACGTGACTTTGTGGCTACCGCCCGTGTTGCGTTGGGGATTGCCGATAGTCTGGACGAAAATGAGCCGGCCAAAGGCCACCTGTACAATGCCCTGGACGAGGCCTTCAGAATACTGGATACTCGCGAACCTTTTGGCGATGACTTCTATGCCAGCGTCGCTCCAGCTCATGCGGCGCTGGAAGCCGGCATCGAAAAAGCAGGGGCGCCGCCAGAAATTGATGTTGTTTGCGTCGGGCACGCCCACATCGACGTGGCCTGGCTGTGGACGTTAGGTCAGACCCGGCAAAAATCAGGCCGCACTTTCCACACTGTACTACGCCTGATGGAGCAATTCCCCGATTATCATTTCGTGCAGAGCCAGCCCCAACTCTACGACTATATTCAGCAGGATAATCCTGGCTTACTGGATGCAATCAAGGAACGCGTCGCCGAGGGCAGGTGGGAACCGCTTGGCGGTATGTGGGTAGAGGCGGATTGCAATCTTTCCGGCGCCGAATCCCTCGCCCGCCAGTTCCTGCTGGGTCGTACCTTTTTCCGTGAGCATTTCGGCCCAGATGCTGATTCACCAGTGCTGTGGCTGCCTGATGTCTTCGGATATGCCTGGGCCCTCCCTCAGCTCATCAAACAGGCCGGTCTTGACTATTTCATGACCATCAAGATCGGCTGGAATCAGTACAACCGTCTGCCCTACGATAGTTTCTGGTGGCAGGGACTGGACGGCACCAAGGTTCTCACCCATTTCAGCACCACGCCTGACTTGGAGCATGGCTTTGGAGTAAGTACCTACAATGCCATGGCCGCGCCAGCGCAGGCCATCGCTACCTGGACAAATTTCCAGCAAAAGGAACTGCAGCAGGAGCTGCTGATGATTTACGGTTACGGGGATGGCGGTGGCGGCCCCACCCGCGAGATGCTGGAAAATATCCGTGAAATGAATGCGTTCCCGGCCACGCCGCGCATGCGCCAGGACAGCGTCAAGAACTTCTTCACCAATCTGGAAGAAACCTCAGGAGATGCCCTGCCCACATGGAACGCGGAGCTGTATTTCGAGTTGCACCGTGGCACTTACACCACGCAGAGCCGCAATAAACGGGCCAATCGCAAGAGCGAATTCCTGCTCCACGATGCCGAATTCCTGGCTGCACTGGCAGCGATGCTGGATGCTGACTACACATACCCGGCCACGACCTTGAACAAGGCCTGGGAGTTGGTCTGTCTCAACCAGTTCCACGACATCATTCCCGGCAGTAGTATCAACTCCGTTTACGTTGAATCTCTGCAACAGTACGCAGAGATCGCGGACATGGGCGCCGGCGTAAGGGATGCCGCTCTGGATACGATAGTCGAGAAACTCGGCAGCGAACTTATACTCGTCAACCCTACCTCCTTCGTTCGAAATGACCTGGCGTTTTGGCCCGGCCAATTACCCGCTGGCAGCCGTCTGCAGGAGGCGGATGGCACACCTGCGGCCACCCAATCGACGAGCGACGGCACCTGGATCGCCGCCGGTAACCTTGCTCCCTTCGGCGTCACGCCACTGTTAACAGCCGCCGGTGAAGTACCAACGCTTGATACCGACCTGACCGCTACATCGACGCTATTGGAGAACCAATACCTGCGCGCGGAATTAGACGAAGCCGGCGATATCGTGCGAATCTTTGACAAGATCAGTGGCCGGGAAGTGCTGCCACCCGGAACCGTTGCCAACCAGTTCCAGGCCCTCGAGGATCGTCCCATGAACTGGGATGCCTGGGACGTGGACATCTTTATCGACGACAAGATGTGGGCCGCAGACCCGGCGACCTCGGTGCAAGTGGTCGAGGCCGGCCCGCTACGGGCAACGCTGGAGATCAAGCGCCGGGTGTTGCATAGCGAATATGTTCAGCGAATCTCCCTGGCCTACAACAGCGCCCGCTTGGATTTCGACACTAGCATCGACTGGCAGGAACGTCATATCATGCTCAAGGTGGCTTTCCCGGTGGATGTTCTGACCCCAGTGGCAACCTATGAGATCCAATGGGGCAATGTCGAACGTCCCACACACCGCAATACCAGTTGGGATTGGGCTCGATTTGAAACCTGCGCCCAGAAATGGGTAGACCTGAGTGAGGGCGGTTATGGTGTCAGCGTGCTCAATGACTGTAAGTACGGCCATGACGTCCAGGACAATGTCATGCGCATCAGCCTTCTGCGCGGTACCACCAGCCCCGATCCCGAGGCCGACCAGGGCGAGCATCACTTTGCATACAGCCTGTTACCCCATGAGGGTGGCTGGGATGAAACAACCATCTCTGCAGCTTACGCCCTGAATGATCCCTTGATCGTTTGGCAAAACAGGTCGCCATCACACCATTCGAATTCCCAATCTCCTGTTTCGGCATGTTTCGTCAGCGTCGATCAGCTCAACATCGTTGTGGAGACCATCAAGCAGGCCGAACAGGGTAACGACATCATCGTCCGCCTCTATGAAAGCCATCGCCGCCGCGGTGCCGCTACGCTCACGACTGGCTTTGACCTGGCAGAGGTCTGGCACACCAACCTTTTGGAGGAAAACCAGACAGCCCTTTCTCCCGATGGAAACAGTGTTACTTTATTCGTCAAGCCTTACGAGATTGTCACGCTGAGATTGGTGCCTGCTTAAGACTGATCTCTCGATAGAAGTGACGTGACCGACAACAACGTTTCCCACAGGCCTCTGATCGCGGTCGCCTTTTGTAGCTTCATTTCCATGGGTCTGTTCGCCGGAGTGCTGGGCGTGGCCTGGCCTTCTATGCGCCTGGACTTCGGCGTTTCTCTGGATGCCATCGGTGCGCTGTTGTTGTTTTCGATGCTCATATCGTTGGTCATCAGCTTCAGCAGCGGCCGTCTGATAGCGACAATCGGTCTGGGCACGCTGCTGGTGATCGGTGGGATGCTCGGCGCCCTGAGTTTCCTGGGAAATGCCCTGGCCCCGAGCTGGTGGACCTTGATCCTTATGGCAGCGATGGCGTCGGCTGGCGTCTCGATTATCAATACCGGCCTGAACACCTACTTCGCCATCGTCTCCACCGCCAGCCTGATGAATTGGCTACATGCCGGCTTCGGCCTGGGCGCTACGATCGGCCCTATCCTAGTGACGGCTGTGCTCAGCTTGGGCCGCTCCTGGCGCTGGGGATATGTCGTGGTGGCGGTGAGTTTTGCCATACTGTCAGTGCTTTTCTTTCTAACCCGCAAGCGCTGGCCTCTGCCGGAGCAGGAATCGACAGAAACAGAGGCCACGCCAGCGCAGCGAGCCAGCTACAAGGACAGCCTCAAGCAGGTGGCCGTATGGCTGAGCCTCCTGCTCTTTTTCACTTTCACCGGCTTGGAGAACACAGCCGGCCAATGGCCCTACGTGCTGTTTACCGATGCGCGGGCTGTCGATCCGATCATCGCGGGTTTGTGGGTCAGTATATTCTGGGCCAGCATGACTGTGGGTCGGCTGTTTTTCGGTGTCGTGATCAGGTACGTGGATACGACGCCACTGATCCGCTCGTGTGGCGCTGCCATTGTAGTCGGCGCTGCCCTGGTGTGGTTGAATCCCAATATGATGCTCAGCTTTCTCGGCCTGGTGCTGGTCGGTTTCTCGGTGTCGCCCTTTTTCCCGGTGTTAGCCTCAGAGACGCCCAAACGCCTGGGGCTGGCAAACGCGGCCAACATCCTGGGTTTTCAGATCACCGCGGTGCGGTTGGGGATAGCAGTCGTGCCCGCGTTGGTGGGTGTCTGGGCTGATGCCAAAGGATTGGAAGTGATTGGCCTGGCGATGCTTGTGATCGCCATCGCCGTCGTTCTGTTGTACGAGTTGACCCTTCGCAAAAGCGCTGTCGAGAAATATGCCACTTCTAAAGTCAGCTAAACGCACGCAAAATCATCGACAATATTTATTCTAATACCGCATAATAGATATTGCTACCGCTGATCTACGAGTATCCAATATCAAATACCAGCACTCAAGGAGAAAAGAGAGCCCGTGCCTTTTTCTGCAATTGATTTAACATCTGTTCAGACATACTCTCTAAAGCAAAGTTCGAGTCTAGTAGCGCTAGAAAATCTGGTAACGCCGGATATGCCAGCGCCAGCCTTCGACGATCAGGAACTGATCGAAGTGGCGGAGCGGATCGTTGCGGCCAGGCTGGGCGCCCGCCCGCTGATCTGGATGATGGGAGCCCACGTGGTGAAAAGAGGGCTGGTCCCCCTCCTGATCGATCTCATGGAACGGGGCGTCATTACGCATTTAGCCAGCAACGGCGCCGCACCGATCCACGATTTCGAGATGGCGATGACGGGCAATACCAGCGAGGATGTGGCTTCCAGTATCGAGGATGGCAGTTTTGGCATGGCCAAAGAGACCGGAGCGTTCATGAATCGGGCCATTCGTGCAGGTGTTCGCAATGGCATGGGCATCGGCGAAGCGCTGGGCCACTGGATCGCCGGGGATTCACGATTTCACCATCGTGATCATAGCCTGGCCTACAATGCCTATCGCCTGGGCATTCCCTATACCGTTCATGTCGCCATCGGCTCAGACATCATCCATCAGCATCCTGAGTGCGATTTTGCCGCCTTGGGTTGGGCCAGCGGCCAGGACTTCAAGATTTTCACGGCGTCGCTGAGTCACCTGGAAGGAGGCGTGTTCTGTAATTTCGGCTCGGCGGTGATCGGTCCCGAGGTATTTTTGAAAGCCCTATCTATTGCCCGCAATCTGGGTCACACTGTCAGTGCCTTTACAACGGCCAATTTCGATCTGATTCCTCTGGAACGGAACTACCGCCAGCCATCTGAGGATGACCAGCCGACGTATTACTACCGGCCCAAGAAGAACATCGTCATCCGGCCCACGTCTATGGGCGGGCGTGGCTATCACATTGTCGGGGATCACCGAGACATTATTCCCAACCTCCATCACCTGGTTCTCGAGCAGTTGGGTGATGCATCCCCGCCATCTCCTCCTGTTCAGCGGCTGCCCGTTAGCGATGGATCTGCAGCGGTTATCGATACTTTGGCAAGCACTCATCCCGCTGCTGCAACCAGCCTGAAAAGGGCTATCGAACGCCAACCTGATCTGGAATTAGTGGCTGATGCGCTGGCGCAGAGCTTCCGCACAGTACACACCAGTTTCATTAGCAGAGGAAGTCTCTATCTCTGTGGCAATGGCGGCAGCATGGCCGATGCCCTACACATCTCTGGAGAGTTGCTCAAAAGCTATGCTTATAATCAACCGCATTGCACCCACTTGAAAGGAGACAGAACCAATGCAACCACGAGAGCGCTTCATTGCAGCCCTGGAAAGGCAACCTCTGACCGGCCGCGTGCCCCATTTTGAACTGGTCTTTTTTCTGACCATGGAGGCGTTTGCCAAGGTGCATCCTTCGCACAGGAGTTATCACCAGTGGCTGCAGATGGAGGAAAAAGAACGTGAGTTGCAGCGGGTCGATATGGCCGATCTTTATATCGCTATTGCCGAACGCTATGAACACAGTGCCATCTTCTTACATCCGAACCCCGATTCTGTCGATGAGACGCTGCGGCTTGTGGATCTGGTGCGGCAACGCACCGGCGACCGTTTCTTTCTGATGCGGCATGGCGATGCCACATTCAGCGTGCCCGACGGCACCAGCATGGTGGAGTTTGTATATCGCCTGGCGGATGAACCTGAAAAAGTCAAGCAGGAAGCGCAGGCACGGGTCGATCAGGCATTGCAGTATGCCGAGCAACTACAAAAGAGGGACGGCTTGGATGGCCTCGCCCTTTGCGCTGACTACTGTTTCAACAGTGGTCCATTTCTGAGCCCTGGGATGTTCTCCGAATTCGTCACGCCCTACTTGACACAGCTTGTCCGGGGTTATCGCGATATGGGTTTCTACGTGATCAAGCACACCGATGGCAACATCATGCCTATCGTCGATCAACTGTTGGAAGGTGACCCGCATGCACTGCATTCCCTGGACCCGCAAGCCGGCATCGACATGGCTGAGATCAAGCGCGACTACGGCCATCGCGTCTGCCTGATCGGTAACGTCAACTGTGGCCTGTTGGATACAGGCACGGAGCAAGAGGTTGTCGAATCCGCCAGTTACGCCTTGGAGCACGGCATGCCCGGAGGTGGTTACATCTTCTCCACCAGCAATTGTATCTACACGGGCATGCGACTCTCTCGCTACGAACTGATGTTGGACGTGTGGCGCCGGGAGGGAAACTATGACGCTTGAACTCCGACAAATACCGGTTGGTACCGATTCAGTCCGGTCGAAACAGAAACGAACCCACCAGGATAACCGCACCCATGAACAGGAATGCATAGGTCAGCGATAGATCAGCGATAAAGCCGATCAGGAGGCCAATCATAGCCACATAGATGCCCGTGAACATGCTTATCAGCGATAGCACGGTAGCCCTATTTTTACTCTCGATGTGCCGGTTCAGATGGCCGGAAAGCAGCGGTTCGCGCAGACTCATCGAACCCAGGAGCGTGCAGAAGACCAATACGAGAAACACAGGATGAAGCGCTACCGCCATCAGCAGATAAAGTATGCCAGGCAACGTGGTGGATAGGAGTAGACTTGACCGGGCGCCTAGTTTGGCTTCAAGCAGATAGGCATAACGAGCGCTCAGGATGCCAAGGGCAGAGGCCAGAGCCAGAGCCAAACCCAACCATAGTGCTGGTACATCGTATTCGACAAAACGTGGCTGATACAGGTTGAACAGATAATCACGGAAGGGAATCGTGGCGATGGCGAGCAGTACCAGACGGCGGAAAAGCCTGTTGGTACGCAGCGTTGAGATACCATCTACCAGCAGCTTGAGTGAGCCCGCTTTCTCTTCCTGCCCAAGTTCTCTCGGCGGCTCCCATAGCGTGAAAGACACCAGCCATCCCACCGCAACGGCGCAGGCTGTGATGGCGATAGCCAACATAAAACGCTCTTGTGTCAAGTTGACCACCAGCAGAGAGCCTATGGCAAAGGCAAGCAGGTTCGCCAACCGCTGGCTGGCGACGATATACCCCATGGCCCGGCTCATCTCCCCCTCGCGTTCCTTCGCCTTCAGTGAGTCATAGGCCAGGGCTTCGACGCTGCCTGAACTAAAGGCAAAGCCAAAGCCGCCGATGATCGCTGCCAGGGTAAAGGACCAGTAGTCACGAGCAAAGATGAAGATAATCTCACCCAACACCTGCATGGCCAGGGCAATATTGATAGAGCGCTTGCGTCCTATACGATCGGCAATCATACCGGTCGGCACTTCGGCTAGGAACATGGTGGCCACAATGACGCCCCACAGCGAATTGATTTGAATGTAGTTCAGGCTCTTTCCCTGCAGGTAAAGAGTGCTGACCGGTATGTAGAAGTACAGCGTACTAAAGAAGTATGCGAGCGCCAGCCTGGTGATGTTGCCCCGACCAAAAGGAAATAGCCGATTTCGCAGGGAATTCGCTGTATTTGGTGCACCAGCGGTTGGTGAGGTCATCGTACATTCCTTACCTCGAAGTAGTATGGGCATTATATCTGTCGTCTGAAGAAATAGCGAAGTTCTCAGGTTGAGGTGATAATAGGAGGCATGAAAAGCACCCGATGTAGATACCGGAGTATCTTCTCAATATTCCGGGGCGCTCGCCGAATGAATTCGGGCTCTGGGGGCGGGGTTCTACGAACCTACGCCGAACGTCCACCTTCGTGGACGGGTTAGTTCCCCAAAGTTATTGAGAAGATACATACCGGATACCGCAAAATGAAATTGGCCCTTCCAATGAAATTGGCCCTTCCAATGAAATTGGCCCTTCCAATGAAATTGGCCCTTCCAATGAAATTGGC
>PIVW01001606.1 GCA_003353825.1 Chloroflexota bacterium | reverse complement strand
TATCAACTTTGGGGGCGTGAGCGCCGTCGGTGGTCAAGACGATATGAAGGTGTTGTTATTGGCTCAGGCTATTGGTGTTGATCCCCTGACCTTATCCTACACCCCCTTTGATGGTGGCGGCGAAGCCCTAACCGCACTGCTGGGTAGCTTTATCGACGTTTTCCCTGGCGATGCCTCTGAAATCATTGGGCAGGTTGAAGCTGGTGAAGTGCGTGTTCTGGCTGCTCTTACCCCAGAACGTCTGGCTGCTCCGCTGGATAGCGCTCCAACTGCCAAAGAGTTGGGTTATGATGCCGAATGGATCGTTTTCCGTGGTTTCTATGGCCCCGGCGATATGTCCGAAGGTGCTTACAACTTCTGGGTTAATGCCTTGCAAACCGTTGGCGAATCTGACGAGTGGACTGATGTGGCTACCCAAGGTGGCCTTGAACCCTTCTTCATTGGTGGAGCCGAGTTTGAAGGTATGATTACCGAGCAAATTGCCAACTTCAATCAACTCAGTATCGACCTG
>PIVW01001605.1 GCA_003353825.1 Chloroflexota bacterium | reverse complement strand
ATGGGGAGACCCCACACTACCATCGGCGCTACGGCGTTTCACTTCTGAGTTCGGCATGGGGTCAGGTGGGACCACCGCGCTAGTGCCGCCAGGCAAATTCTGTTTCATCCCCGCCGCGCTATGCAATAAACCTCATCACACTTCGCCACAGGAACCAATCTCGGAACATCGCTGAAAATCTCTTTGCGTCTCTTAAAACAAAACACCTTTGGTGTTGTAAGGTTAAGCCTCTCGGGTCATTAGTACTGGTTAGCTCAATGCATCGCTGCACTTACACACCCAGCCTATCAACGTCTTAGTCTTAAACGTCCCTTCAGGGAGCTCGAAGCTCCAGGGAAGACTCATCTCGATGCAAGTTTCGCGCTTAGATGCTTTCAGCGCTTATCTTTACCGCATTTAGCTACCGGGCAATGCCATTGGCATGACAACCCGAACACCAGTGATGCGTCCACTCCGGTCCTCTCGTACTAGGAGCAGCCCCTCTCAATCTTCCAACGCCCACGGCAGATAG
>PIVW01001604.1 GCA_003353825.1 Chloroflexota bacterium | reverse complement strand
AAGCAAAGAGGGCGGGTTGGGTGTAGGCTGTCTGCTTGAGTAGAGCTGTCGCTTCATTTTCGCCAAAAAGCACTTCCAACAGGGGCGTATCCAAAACCTGGTCCAGGATCTCTGCGCAGCGCTGCAAGGTACTGCGGAAGCTAGGCTGCGTCTCATAGAGCTGCTGGCCCATGCCGGCGTATTGCGAACCCTGACCCGTGAACAACCAGGCTGTTTTCGGCACTGTTGCTGATTGGTCCCAGTAGAGACCGGCAGCAGCTTGACCCTGCGCCAGGGCCTGGAGTTGCTGTAGCAGGGTCTCCGTGGCCTCAGCCGTCAAGGCAGCGCGCTGACTGAAGTGGCTGCGTCCCGCCCCGGCTGTGTAACAGAGGTCGGCCAGGGGGATGTCGTTGTGTTCATGCAGGTGCTGTAGATATCGTTCGGCTAACACAGGCAGTGCTGTCTCTGTTTTGGCTGATATCGGCAACACATGCCAGGAACGCTCGGGTGGTTCTGGTTCGGATGTTGAGGA
>PIVW01000794.1 GCA_003353825.1 Chloroflexota bacterium | reverse complement strand
TGCGAAAAACACTGTCATTTTCTAAATCTGATAGCTTCCATGAGGCGGTACTCCTATTATACCTCCACTATTACAACACAGAATGGTGTCCTATCAGTTAATATATAACCACTACCTGATTTTGGATATTGATCAACCCACTTTATCAGATTTTCGCCGCAATCATTGATCAATTTGGGCAAATGATGTATATTAACAGCATAGATTGTACAATTAATGCTGTTAGCCGGAGGTTGTAATGCACAAGGCAATGATGACCATGCCTGTTAGTGAACTGCGAACGAAGCAGGCGAGTATTATCGCTCAGCTTAAAGAAAGTCCCATTTTGCTTACGCAACGAGGCCGCGGCGCCGGTGTTTTGGTTCATCCCGATCAGTGGAACGAGATGGTAGAATTGTTGGAAGATTATGAAGACATCCTCAGCGCCAAAAGTCGAAAAGGTGAGGCCACGAGGATATCTCGTAAAGCAGGAAGTGCGAAACATTTGGGCATAAAGATGGCCGATGATTTTGATGAACCGCTGGAGGATTTCGCGGAGTACATGTCGTGAGATTCCTTCTCGACACGCATACATTTCTGTGGTTCATCCTCGATGACTCTCAACTGGCGGAAACCGCAAGAACACTGATCGAGGATGGAAGCACTGAAGTTTATGTGAGCATGACTTCGCTTTGGGAGATTGCAATCAAGACCAGCCTGGGCAAACTTGACCTACCTCTACCGTTTGATCAATTTGTTCCAAGCCAAGTCCTTATCAACAACATGTTCATCCTCCCGATCAGAGTCTCTCATCTACAGGAGGTCGCAGTGCTGCCGTTTCACCATCGGGATCCATTTGATCGCTTGCTTATCGCCCAGTGCATGGTCGAAGACATGCCCATCATTAGTCGAGATTCGGCATTTGATGATTACGCGGCTGAGAGACTGTGGGCGTCAGTGCCTGGATGAGCCAAGTGTATGAAGCGGAGATTGACGAACCACAAACCAGGCAATCTTTGCTGAAGAAGAGATGAATTGAAATGTTTTGGAATTATCGAGTCATCAAGAGGATTTCCGACGATGGCACAGAAGTATTTGCCATCCATGAAGTTTATTACAACGACGCCGGAAAACCCTAGCTTGTAACCGTGGTCCCCTACTGGCCGCAAGGTGAAACGCTGGAGGAACTCAAGCAAGATTTTGTTTGGTATCAAAAGGCGTTGGAACATCCCTATCTCGAACAAAATCCTAACCCCAGCGACGAAAGAATCTGTGAAGCGCTTTCCGGCAACCTCTGCCACTGCAGCGGCTAACAGCATATTGTGTGGAGGCGATGCAGGTTACGGTTGAAAAGATGTGCTGACGCCGAGGAGAGATAATTTGCCAAAACTTTGGGAGCACGGCCCTTACATTTTCTTCTGTTATGTGTATGATCTTATCAATGAACCAGCCCATGTCCATGTACGCGCCGGAGGAGCAGAAGCCAAATTCTAGCTGGACTCGGTCAGAATTGCCTGGAATCGTGGTCACAAGCGAAGTGAGATTGCTCGTATTGAACGCTTGATCAGCGAGAATCAGGCACTACTGCTTGATCGCTGGCAAGAAGAACTGGAGAAACGACAATGAACACTGCACGAGCCTATGTTCAGCCTCATAAGGGAAAAATCAAGAAAGATACGCCATCTGTCCCCATATTCATCCCTGATCTAGACGATGTGCGCCAATTTTCTGCTGCGCTTCATGCTAACGGTGAGGTCTGGCAGGGCGTTCTCCTTGGCTGGCCCGCACGCTATCTACCTGAGATCGACGAACCGGAGGCCGTGTTCGAGGTCTACGATGAACGTGGCAATGCCAGTACTGAGTTGCGGCATCACCGCTCCCCCGCCTATTTCAGCATCGGCATCGAGGGCGTCTGGCATTTCGCCTGTCTGTGGGAACATGGCACGGCACAGGAGCCGGGAGAGACGCTGCACAGTAATCTCGCTCGCGATTGACTCAAAGCGAATCTCAAAGACAACCCACATCCCGTCACGCAACCAATGCACTGGACCCGTTACGAGCACATTTTAGAGGGGGTGAAGATTGAGGCCGACAAGATGAAGGCGTGGTATGGAAG
Source organism: Chloroflexota bacterium (assembly GCA_003353825.1). The sequence continues at coordinate 6 of PIVW01000794.1, read as the reverse complement.
CACCAA
>PIVW01000793.1 GCA_003353825.1 Chloroflexota bacterium | reverse complement strand
CCTGATCTTGATGGCAATGCCAGATTGTTCTTGTTGATCATGATAGGCACTCTGCCGGCCGCAGGTGTTGGCTTTCTGTTTGAGGGCTTTTTCGAATCGATGTTCAACAATCCTACTGCCGTTGTGTTTTTTATGATCGTTACCGGTTTCATCCTGGTCTTTGCAGAACGTTACCACAGAAGCGGCCAGACGCTCGCCAGCCTGACGGTCAAAGATACTGTTGTCATCGGATTTGGACAGGCACTGGCAATTCTCCCCGGTATCAGTCGCAGTGGGAGCACCATGGCAGCGGGTATGGTTCAAGGCCTGGAACGGCCATTAGCAGCCCGGTTTTCCTTCTTACTGAGCACGCCCATTATCTTTGGCGCTGGTCTGTTACAGTTTAAAGAACTATTTGGTGGCGAAACGTTAGCAGGAAATGGCGACGTGGTTCCCCTGCTGGCCGGATTCCTGGCTGCAGCAATCACCGGTTTCTTGTGCATCCGTTATCTGCTAAGATATCTACAGAAACATTCATTATATGTATTTGCCATTTATGTCTGGATCTTTGCAGGGCTCACACTGCTACGAATTGCGTTCTTTGCATGAACATTTAGATTTCTGGCGTGGTTCAGAATCAGCATCCCACGTCTATACCAATTGATGTTCTGAGGATTTAAGATTGATAGTTGTAAAGAGTGTTTTGATCTTTGCATGATGTATCGCATAGCCTGATGACTATGCGAAGCCCCAGTAAACAACCCCATCTCCCCGCCTTATTGTCCATCCCCGTTTCGGCAAGTATTCTCGATGGCTTTCGAGCAAATCGAGTTCAGCCACATAGTATCTTCAAATTGGATTGGTATTTAACGGTGAGGATATCTTGACGAGTGTCGCTCACCTGTCTGAGCTAGCATGCTGCCATCCTCTTCCAAGACAAAGTTAGATTGATTATGTCAACTAATGCAGATTTTGATTCTAGCCCAAAAGCGACGGCGGATACCGCTAACTCAGGAATCCGCTCACTTATCCTCGGATTTGGTGCAGGCCTGTTCTTGTTTGGACTGACGCTTTGTACGATCGGTATTTTTCTCCTGCCCACTTTAGCATCCGAGTGGAACGTAGCCTCAGGTCCTGGAGAATTTTGGACGCCACCTACCACCACTACGAACACGCCCAGCCCGGGACCTGTACCGACCCGCATCCTCTCCCCCATGCCAATGCCAACAGCGTCCACTTCGGCTCCAGCCACTTTCACATTTGAGATTGGCGATAGCGCAGTGAACGCGCATACAGGAACTGTAAACTTACGAAAAACCCCCGGCTATATCGGCAAGACGCCATCTGACCGTGTTGCGCTTATACCAAATGGTGGAGTCGTCATTATCCTGGCAAGCCCCGAGCAGGTTGACGAACTCACCTGGTGGTTTGTCAGTTGGAAGGACAAAGAGGGTTGGATGGCGGAACGACGTTCGAGCGGTGGGGCAATCCTCGAACTCGCTGGGCAGAACTAGAACATCGTGGCGTAAGTAACAGGGCGGTTCGTAGTAGGCTATTTATCGCCGAGACAGGTGCAATAAAAGCGCTTAAGCGCTTACTACAAACTGCATCCTCTACGGTGTAGGTGTAGGGCTTGGTAAGAGTGACAGTGGCGAATCAAATGCAGGGATTTCGGTTGGGGTGGCGGTTGGGGTGGCGGTTGGCCTGGGGGTAGGCGTATCGGAGGGCGCCTCGGGTAGTATGGTGGCAGCAGCAGGCGCTACCGTGGGTTCTTCATCGTCGCCATCGCAAGCAGACAGGGGTAGCAAGAGTGATAGGACCATCAGTGTCAAGATGATTCGTTGTTTCATGGTTGTGTATTTCTCCAGCTTTCGGGGGATAATCGGCGAATGAGCTCAAAAGCCTGAGCTCGTAAACGTGTCGTTCTATGATACTAATAATCCACGCCATCACCTAACTGATTCATACAGAAGAATCGAACAGCAGCCTCTTGTCCAATTCGGCGACCTTGCTGCGAAGCCTAATTATCTCCGGGCTCAGATTTGGATCTGCTTCTTCGGTAGCACCGCAGTTGAACTTGGAGTATGACGAAACTTGACGGAAACGGGTTCATGAGCAAACCTT
>PIVW01000243.1 GCA_003353825.1 Chloroflexota bacterium | reverse complement strand
AAATCATGTTACGTGATTTGAGACCCGATAAGTTCAACATTGCATTACCTCCAAAACTTTTCCCTGATTATACTACCACTACATATGGGTGCGCCACGCGAAATCCCAAAGAGCCAACAGTATTTTGCCGGTATAATCGTCGGCCAACCCCTTCAAGGTCGGGTGCAATTGCCGGCAAGGAGTACAGGTGTCACGCCAAAAAACCAGAATGACCGGTAACCCAGCATTGAGAACGCGGTCGATACTGTGGAGATTGGTGTGGATCGGGGTGTTAAAAGCCATAGATGAAATCCTCTTCATTCAATTCGTAACACTGCGGTGTATTTACATGTCATTAAGATGAGTGTTCATCAGCCAGGGTTACATCGATCACTTCGGGATAAGGCCGGTGCAACAACAATACACCTCATAAACTAACTGATATCTGTTGCGTCTGCATTAGATTTACGTAAGCGTTCCATTAGAACCCAGTCCAAAATCATCCCATTTCGGTATAGCGTAACGGATGCGGTGGCCCTGCAGAGAGTGCTTCCACAGTCCAGTGCAACTCTTCGGTGTGTGGTTCGGTCCTAATGGGGCACGCCTGCACGGCGCACATCGAACAATAATCAGGCATACAAGGATCGACATGAATGATGATCTGCCCCTGTTCATCCAGCGTCTCAAACAGTCGCGCCTCGATCTCGTTCTGGGTTTGATGAACGGTGCTCAGTTCCCACCAGCTCGGCACAACAAGATGCATGTCAATGTAACGCAGAGCGCCACTGCGCCAGGAGCGTAGACGATGTGGAGCGATCCAACCCGGCTGCCGCAAAGTTTGCAGACCCTCGACGAGCTTTGTCATAAACTCTGGATCTGTTTTATCCAGGAGCCCGGTCGAAGAGGAAAACATGATTTTCGCACCAATACGGAGGAGATTAAGTGACACGAGGCAGGCGATCAGAGGATCGAGCCAGGTCCAGCCGGTCAGCCATGCCAGCGCCAAGCCCACGATTACGCCGAATGTGGTGTATGAATCAGACTGTACGTGATGGCCATCGGCGATCAGGGCGTCGGATCGTGCACTGCGCCCTGTGCGCATGAGATACAGCCCCAGCAGATAATTGATACCACCACTAAACAGGATCAGGGCCAAACCGATATCGAGTTGGGTTAGAGGTTGGGGCTCAAAAAAAGAGGGGATCGATATCCAGAGGATCCCCAGCGCAGCGATGATCACCAGCGCCCCTTCAAATCCCGCTGAAAAGAGTTCGATTTTGCCGTAACCATATGGATAGCTGCGGTCAGGCGGGCGTGAACTACGCAGGATGGCAAACAGGGCAAAGCCACTGGCAACGACGTTGACAATGCTTTCCAAGGCATCGGAAAGAATGGCATTTGAACCCGTGAGATAATAGGCTGCCAGTTTGACAACAAGCAAGAATACTCCTACGCTAACCGATGTAAAAGCGGCGCGCTGCCGTAATCGCACTTTCTGTATATCTTGGGAAATCATACTCTTTCGTTCTTCGCTACGGCATCCAACAATCGCTGAGGCTGGTTCGCCCAATCAGAAGGCTGGCTGCGACCGGCCAGGATATCTGAGAACACGCTGCTAAATGTCTCGTTGACAGGAACCGCTAATCCAAGTTGCCGTGCAGCTTTAGTCACAGCGCCATTCAACCATCCGATCTCAGAGGGTGGGCTTAGTTGTGGATAAAGATCATAGTAGAGCGAGGGCATCTTGCTACCCCGGCTACCTGCGATAAACTGGCCCAGGACCGGCCGCACGATATCGAGAGGGAGTCGCTGTATGAGGGGTGCCAGCATGGGTAAGGGATAACCGGCAAGTGGCAAGGGACGTACGCCAAGCCTTTGCATGACCGCCAATGTCTCCCGCCAAGCTGTTATTTCGAGGTTGCCAAGTTTTTTGTCGGAGAATATCTGGGCAGGTGCGTAGCACAAGATAGCTGCTTGAGCGTTGGCGAGGATGTTCATCAACAGTTTCGACCACTTGAGGGCTCGATAATCGCTGAATCGCTGAACTTTGAAGCCGGCCTCTTCGAACAATGTGGCACTTGCTTCGACCCCATCGGCATCGGGTCCAGGGGCGACGGCGAAGCGGAACGAAGGTCGGGCGATACGAACATGGCCGGGTTCCAGCACCTCGACGGGGGTTGTAAGGATCCCGGCCAGGATTGGTACCCCTGCCAGATGGGCGGCCAATATCTCCTCATTTCCCACACCATTCTGGACGGTTAAGACAGGGCAACCGGCCTGCCAATACTGTTTCAGATCTCTGCCGACTGTTTCAGTATGGCAGGCTTTGACCGCGATGACCGCGAGATCGTACTGGGATGCGCCGCTAAACGCCTCACCAATGCCCGGCGTGACCTCGACCTTTGCGACCTGAACCCGACCATCACTCTCTATCAACCGCAGTCCATTCTCGATGATCTGGCGGGCGGTCTTTGGCCTGGCAGCCAGCGTGACCTCATGACCAACACCAGCCAAACGAGCCGCCAGCATGCACCCAATCGCCCCCGCGCCGATGATGAGGATTTTCATAACCCGAACACACCCCTGGTCCGATGGCTATCTCGGGCTAGGGTCTGTTCAATGTGATACGCCGTTCCGTACCAGATATAAGCCGCATAATATTGGGACGCAAAGCCCAGACCATGGCGCCGGAGATCAGCAAAGCGAACAATACATGCCCGAATGGTGTCTGAAAATGGAGCAACCAAAATGCGGTGAGGATCAGCACTGCCCCCAGACCGACGCTTAAGGTCGCAATCGATGCATAGCGGCCTATTGCCAAAATGGCAAAGAATATCGGAATCAGAATAAGGCCGGCAATCGGGTTCAGAGCTAGCAGCGCCCCTGCTGCTGTGCCTCCTCCGGCGCCACCGCGAAAGCCCAAAAAGATAGACCAGTTATGTCCCAGAACCGCAAAAGCGCCCGCAAGTGCTGCAGCGTATTCGTCGCCAAATAGCCAACGAGCGATAAGTACGGCAAAAATTCCTTTGAGAATATCAAAAAAACCTGTCATCAAACCAAACTTCGGTCCCAAAGCACGGAAGACATTTGTCCCACCAGTACGTCCACTCCCTTGCTTCGTGATATCTACGCCGCGTAAACGTGCGAGGATATATCCAGAAGGGATACTGCCAAAAAGATAGCCGATTATCGCGGCAAAAAAGTAAGCACTCCAGGGCATTAAAAAACTCCGTACGTCAAAATGTGTGTTTGCAACCGTCTGTTATAACCCCACAGAGCGCGATTCGATGCGTTTTGAAACTGACGAATTCCAGTCGAGCGTATGAGCCGCTTGATACAGCCTGTCAAGATGCTCAAGTGGGATACCCGGCGCCAGACCACTACACGTTCCGAAGATGGTCGGAGTACCGGTCAGAGGGTCCAATAACTCTTGCAGATAGGCTCTGTAAGCCTGTTCCTGGCGAGGTTGGGCCAGCCATCCCAGATCCAGATTGCCCCACAAGCAAAGCGTGGGGCTGCTACGTTCCCTTGCTAATGCCATCGACATGGCCGAGTACGGATCTAGTCCCTGAATCCCATCGATATCTGTCTTGAGTAGATCATCCCAGATAGGCCAAAGGTTGCCGTCTGAGTGAAAGATCACCGGTAGGTTGTGTTCTTGGGCGCTGAGAACCAGCAGAGTGAGGTAAGGGAAATAGTAGCGACGCAGTTGCTCGGGTCGCACGTAGGGACCACGGCGAAAGGCGATATCCTCGCCAATGATGATGCCGTCAGCACCCGCCTCGGCCACCTCTGTCAAAAGTTCACCCAAGTCCATCACAGCATCTGCCATTATCGTCTCGACTTCAGGGTCGCCTTTGCTTATTCGTACCAGAGCATTCTGCCAGTTCCAGGCTTTTGCTAGCACACTAAATGGGCCATCCACCAAAGCGAGGACGAACAGTTCACTTTGCTCTTGCCAGTAGGAGAGACGGAAGAGGGAGTCATCTCTATCGGGCTGTTGCGTCGCTCCCCAGCCATGCGAAAAGGATATTGTCACCACATCGTGTCCCCAGCGTTCGAGCAGCGCTTGTTCGGCGGGGAGGGGTACTGAGGCGTCGGGCTGCAAACCAACAGATTCCCGCACCAGGTCGGGTTCAAGAATCAATTCGCCACAAAGCAAGCGTTGCGGTGAATGGCCAGCCAAGGCGGAACGCACGAGCGAACGGATAGATGTGTCTGTCTGCATTATGTTAGCATACGTCAGCTAGCGAAATGCTGCAAAATCAGGCTGATGTAAGGTGCATTTCGTTAGTAAGCCTCGGGGCGATCGCGCGGGGTGTGCCCCTACTTCACACCTCTTGTCGCTCATCCACCCAGCGCCACAGCACCCACAAAGCCACCAGCAAAGATAAGAATGCATAGAGGATATTGGCAAGAAAATCGAGATTCTCGAACAAGTAAAGCGCAACTGAATCTGTAAAAGCGCGACTGACCGCGCCCAGCATGGCCCCCATGGCCAACATCGTTGCCCGGCTGCCAGGACGTTGCTGGCTGATTAGTGGGATCATACTGACAATGATATATTCGAGGCACAGCGAGGTGAGCACGATGCCGGCGATTAAAGGGATTAACGACTGATTGAGTATGGGAAAAAGAGCGAGGACTGCCATAAAAATGAGAATCCCTCCAAGCACCCCCAATCGTTTACCCGATTTGTCGATAATCCGGCTGGAGATGATTGCTCCGCCCAATTCACCCATACCGATCAACGAGGCCACCAGGCCGATCGTTGCCGGTCCCAGGCTAAAGTTTCGTGTAAGATGTGTGCCCCAGATCACGAAAATGGTTTCAGCCGCCATGAAGATCGCTGCATTTACCAGCAACGTCGCAGCGGCACTGCGATCATGCAGGATGATGGTTGCTTGTCGACCAAGAGATAACGGTTTGTGGGCATGGTGCGGCGGATCAGCCGGTAATACAAACACCAGGAGCAAGGTGGCGCCGACTGCACAGATGCTTAGCAGTTGGAAGGGGAGACGCCAGCCACCGACATCGATCAGCCATCCCAAGATAGGCAGGATCACGATCCCCGTGATCGCCCAACTATACTCGACGGTGACCAGGGAACGCCCCCACAATTCAGGTGGTGAGTGCACACTCACATAAGCTTGTGCCAGCGACACGATGATGGCATCGGCAACGCCGAGCAAGATGATTGCAAGAAGTGCGCTGACAAAACCTTGTGAAAAACTGAAACCGAGCAGCCCAGCAGCCAGTAAAAGATAACCGAAAACGAGAAGGCGATGCGATCCTCGGCGATCGGCGATGCTACCGAAGTAGGGGGCCGACACGACCAGTGCCGTTCGTACCGTCATCAAAAGCCCTATAGCAGTGAGTGTAATGCCCAAACCCTGTGCATAAACCGGCAGGAAAGGGAACATCATACGTACGCTGGTATCGCGCACCAATCTGATCAGGATCACGAGTATCAGAAAATGCAACAACGCCCGCCCCACTTTGATTCCCGGAGATTGTTTCATACGCCCAAAGTAGTCTCCAACCAAGAGGCGATAGCCTCTATCAGGGCGGGACGATGCCCGTGAAATGCATGGTCTGCATCGGGAATGATGTGATACACGACCTCTTGTGCTGCCTCGACCAGACTTTCGACAACGTAACCGGGTACATCTTCGTCGGCGCCGCCACGCACGACCAGCAAAGACTGGCTCAATTCAGCGATGAGATCGACGGGAGTATGCTCCCAAGCCTGTTGCATCCAACTTCTCTGTAGTGCATCTGCCGTGATGCCGTTCAAGTCGGCGCTGCACCTCTGCGCAAACTCTGCGGATATGGACATCTCCAGGAAATCGGCAACTGGAGCGATGAGCACGAGGGCCGCCGCCAGGTCCGCATCCCGGTAAGCAAATTGCACCACCTGTGCGCCTCCCAGTCGGGTGTTGTTTAGGGGATTGGTTGGGCATTCAAAGACCAAAAATCAAAAGGCAAGGTGCAAAAGGCAAAAGTGTTCTCGGCCTCGAAATCTACTCGATGACTAGCGACACGGATATCGGCTGAGAAAGCGTTTCCTGCGCCATCTATGTTCTGCATTGTGACCCACTGACATGGCTGCTAGTCTCCAATCTTTCATCTCTACCTTTAGTCATCTCCGGGCAAATGCGCTCGCCGTTCGATGCTACGTACAAGCAGTGAGAGCAACAAAGTCATGACCAAATACACCATCATCACCGAATTGAAGCCCTCGAAGGCACGGAAGTTTCGCGAAATCCACAAACGCCCTTGCTGCAACACCTCGGGCATGGCGATAACCGATACCAGAGAGGAGTCTTTGAGCATGGCGATGAAATCATTGCCCAGGGGTGGCATAATCAATCGCACAGCCTGTGGCAGAATTACAAAGCGCATAGCCTGATAGTAATTCATGCCCAAAGAACGGGCCGCTTCCATCTGCCCATGGGAGATCGACTGAATACCGGCCCGAAAAACCTCCGCCAGATACGCCCCGTAGCCAAAGCCCAAGCCGATGACAGCAGCTGGCAGACCCCTCAGATTGACCGCACCGCCGGAGGCATCACGCACGGTGGGTGTCACCGCAAACCCCATGTAGAGGATGATCACCAACATGGGTACGCCACGCACGATCTCGACATAGAGTGTGGCGATGGTGTAGGGTAGTGCCGGCGCCAGGAACATGATCGCTTCGATGGCGATCACTACCGTTGCTGCCAGCATGGGTTGGCGCCATTCAGGTTGCCATACCAGCAAGAGTGCGATTATCGGCAGTCCAATCAGTAAACGCCTGCGCAAACCGATGCGTAGATCTGGCGACCCACTGGATACGCGCATTATGCCAAAGACAAGCCCCAGAAACAGGGCCAGCGCAAAGGACAGGATCGTGACTTTGATCGTTAGGATCACACCATTGGCCAACCAGATACGTTTGGCAACGCGTAGCGGCTGCCCCCTGAAATCATCGATGATCTGTATTTTATCGGTTCCTGCCGGGGCGATACCGGTGATGGTGGGTGTACTGGTATCCAGGATGATCTTCGTGCCGGCGTCGGCGGGTGTGAGTGGTTCAGACTCATCAGGTTCCACACTCTCGGGGATAATCACTTCGTAGGTCACGCTCTGGCCAATCAACTCACCTGCTTCGTCGAAATACTCGCCATAAAGTGTGTAAGTACCCTGTGCAAGCGGTCTGCCAAAGGTGTAGGCCCATTCGCCATTCTCGCCGATATCGTCGCTATCGAGCTTTTTGACGACATCTCTGTTCCAGGGTAAATCGAAAATAAAGTAAAGAGCGTCCTGATAGTAAGTATTGGTCAGAGTCGAATAGCCAACGATAATACCAACGATGATTATGATAATGCCCCACCAGGGGATGTGTTCCCACGAAGGTGTTAATCCCAAGCGCCCATGCTTACGAGCCTTGTCGTCGGGGATCAGATTAACCGGTTGGGGACCGGGCTCGTTGGACAGGCTCATAGCGTTTCTCCTCGACGTATGGGCAAAGGGAGGGACAGGCCCCTCTACAGAGAGATATCCAGGATACGAAAGACCCCGGTCTCATCGCTGAAACCGGGATCGATACAACAGGTTAGAGTAGTGCATGTACAGCAGCAATGGCCGCATCATAATCAGGGTGCATACCGACTTCGGGGCAGTATTCGGTATATTGCACGATATCATCGGCATCGACGACCACGACGGCGCGTTGCTCCAGACGGATAGCCTGGATATGCGTACCATAAGCACTGGCAATGGACATGTCGTAGGCATCAGACACCATAATGGCATCCTCCAATCCCTCAGCAGCACACCATTTTTCCTGCATGAAAGGCAGGTCAGCGCTGATGGTGACAACTGCTACGTGGTCATGTTGCGACAGATGTTCATTGAAGTGCTTCGTCTGAGCGTCGCAGATACCAGTATTCACACTGGCGATAAAATTCAGTACGCGGACTTTACCTTCCGTATCCTTGATGACATCGAAAGTGTCGGTGCTGAATCCGTTGGTACGTCCGGCGGCGGCAGGTGCCTTATCACCCACTGCTACGGGAGTGCCTAGCACTTCTGAAAAAGGAGTATTTCCTAAGGTTACATTACGAGACATTGTGTGTGTTTACCTCATGTGTTGTAGATTTGATCGGATGAAACGGTTCTAACCCGTGTGAGTATAACACATAATATCGCCCTGCCTGTTAGCAATTTTGCATTTTCAAGTCAAATTCCACGCTGCCTACAGAACAGGACGATCTCAGACTTGTCATGCAACCGGTCGACCAGATGACCTCGTTATGCATTGTCAGCCCAGAGCCTCATGGTCATGGACTATCGACGCTAGATTCGAGATCAGAAGCATGGCGCCAACAATGTTCTTGCTCCTGTCCGGCTTGATGTTTGATCTCTATGCAACCCCTTCACGTCCAATCCAGGAATGCGGGATGCTGTAGCTTGGGCGTCCCCTAAACCGTGTTTCTACTGTTACTGTGAAACGCATGCACTTAAGATGACCGGAGGGAGCGGTTCGCCCCCTCCGATCATACAGTAGTTAGGTTCTGAACGCCTAGTTCTTGGTTAGGTAAGTCAGCACTTCACGTACGGGGCTGGGTACATA
>PIVW01001603.1 GCA_003353825.1 Chloroflexota bacterium | reverse complement strand
ATTTCTTCCCGCCGGATCTCAGCACAATACCTCGTGACGGGGTGATGATCATCTCAGACTACAACATCTATCCGGCAGGCCTGATCGTCGCGCGCCAGCGATGGCCACAGTATGAAAAGCGTATCAGTGCTTATCTCGATTCGATTGATTGGGAACGGTTGTACGACGAAAAAGCGAACAAGGTGATTTGGGGTTACGATCTGGGTGCCAACAAGCCGGCTGGCAGTGGGGTATGGTTGGCCAGCGACGCACGGGTGGCGGTCGTGATGATGATAGGCTCTGGCGCCGCTCCTCCCGAGGTGTGGGATAATATGATCCGCAATCCCATGCCGGCAAAGGCAGGCAGAATATTTCAACCTGGCAACAAGTTTGGTGTGACGTATATCTCTGCGATCACGGGGCTTTTCTTCTACGAGCAGGATGTCGAAGAGGTCGGCGAAACGGTCGGGAATCTGGGGTGGCATCAGTATACCTTCTCCTGCAAGCGTGGTTATCCGCTGTGGGGATGCTAC
>PIVW01000242.1 GCA_003353825.1 Chloroflexota bacterium | reverse complement strand
CTTTCGTCGTCACCCTCTCAAGTATCTGACTGGCCTGGAAGCACATGCAGAAAATATCGCTCGTCTACTTTAGATATTCCCTCCTGACCTCGCTGGTGTGCGACTTTTTCTCTTTGGCGTAATAACCGCTTTGGGCATGGTTCATTCTGAGTACTTATCCCCTTTACAATTATGGTGTTTCCACGAACCGAACGTCGCTGAAACTACAAAGACCCTTATGGAAGTTCAGAAAATAGACCGGTAATATCACTAGTCGTCTTGCGAGCCCCACACCGAGATAAAGTCCCGGTGCTACATAACAGCGCCTCATGAATGAGGCTGGTTCGGCAAGAAAAACGATACGAAATAGGGAAAATAGCCGGATTGATCCGGCGCTGTTTAGTAGCCGTGGGATTCATCCCCCTGCGGATCTGTCTGGTTGTTATTACCGGATTAATAAGTTAAACTCCCTCAGGGCCTGGTTTGCCAGCACGCGAGCGCCTGAGGGCGAGAGCACCCAGCCAAGGGCGCTTTGTACTTTGAGCCAGAGATTCCATCTCGTTGGTATAGGATGCCGAAATTGTAAAGATCGATTTCTAGCGCAATGAACCACACCCCGCTTTGCAACCAGAACGATCCAATTCAGTCTGTAGCTGACTAGATTTGGGTTGCTTGGGTATATATGATGGTTGGGAAAAGTTCCCGAGGGTAGGACTCAATTTGGGCAGCGCCCAGTTCGATTAGATGGTGGTGCAGGTCTCGGCTATTGCTGAGCAAGCAGGCAACATCGATGCCCTGGCAACTATCAGGTAAACGCTGGAACTTATTGATAGCGCGCCGAAACATCTTGTCAGCACCCTTAAAATTATCCTCTTCGATGTGATGGAGTGCTATCGCAAATTGCAGAATGCCCTGATACAAATCTCGGCAAGATCGAGTCTCTGCAACCCACGCGGCTTCTAAAGCGTCATGGCATTTGTAAAACGCTCCCTCATTGAAAAGAGCTAGACCCGCCTGTACAAGATCGTTAGGTTGTTCATTGCACCCATCAAGATTCTCACCAGGGCTCAAGTACCCCTTTGCCAGCGATGGAAATTCATTTGTGAATCGGCTTTTCGACCAGACGTAATCGCAGCCCACAGCTTTTGCTGCTTCACGTCCCGCGCTATCGACATGTGATCCAAAAGCCACGATTGGGATGCCTCGCGTCCACTTTCGTGCATACGCCACGGCATGGATCCAATCCCCCCCGCCGCCCTGCCCAATTTCTATAACTGCCAGCACAGGCACTTGACCCAAACCATCGGCCAGATCGGTGGCAGATTGTACGGCCAGTACCTTCCCCCCTAATTTTTCGACAACATCTTGAATACGGATATTGAAGAATAGATCTTGTGTATAGACAACAACGGCGGGTTTAGAAATTGGTATGTTTTCATCCTAACTATGAGTACGATTCCTGCCTTACTGAAATCTAGCGAGCGTCAGAGCCTAGCATAGCGGCTGACACCCTGGCAGGCAGTGGTGTACATGCCCATTCCTTATCCAGCCAGAGCCCAGAGTCCTTTCAATTATCGCCACTTCGACAGCGTTGGTGTAAACTTCCCACATGATGACCCGGTTCACCAGAAATCAGCGACTCGGGTTAGTCGCTATTCTCCTACTTGCATTTGTCTTGCGCATTTATCGCTTAGGCATAGATAGTCTTTGGTATGATGAGACCGTCAGCGCCTTGTTGGCGTCCAAAACACTGGCGACTATGTGGGCGCATACCGCCGGTGATATACATCCTCCCTTGTACTACGGCCTGTTGCATCTGTGGATGAGTCTAACCGGTAGCAGTGAATTTACTCTGGCCTTCATGTCGCTTTGGTTTGGGATGGCGACGATTCCGCTGATTACCTATCTTACATTGCGATTGTATGGTCCTCGGACCGGTGTGCTGGCAGCTCTGCTCGTTGCGGTCAATCCATTCAGCATCTGGTATGCGCAAGAAGTACGCATGTACACGTTGGGTACATTTCTGTTGGCCCTTGTCCTGTTGCTTTCGCTGGACTACGTGCAAGACAAGCCCAGACATGTTTTGCGAACGCTGGGTCTTTATTCAATCTTCGCTGCCCTGACCTTGTGGACGCTTTATTACAGCGCATTTGCCCTGGTTGCGCTGAACATATTTATCATGATGGTGTTATTGTGGCGAGATCGACAGCGACTTTGGCCCTGGCTGGGGGCTCAGGTCGTGGTACTGGTGCTCTACTTGCCGTGGTTACCCCACGCTGTCCGTCAGGCTTTCACTCCCCCTGTACCTCCCTGGCGGGTTGCCATCCCCCTTCCCGAGTTACTGCTCAAGGTGGGGCAACAAGGCAGCACAGCTCTTGCCTTCGGCCAGTCATTAGATACGACAGTAGGGTGGGTACCAAGTTTGGTAGCCCTGTTCCTGGCGCTGGTGGCAGTGCGGGCTCCCGCACGTCGCTGGGGTGATGAACCCACCTGGTGGACATCAGGGCTACTGTGGGTAACTGTGATCGGACCCGTTTTACTCATCCTTGCAGTCTCTGCACTCATAAGTCCCCTTTACCACGTCCGCTATCTCAGTTTGTATAGCGCCGCCTATCCCGTGTTGGTAGCGGTAGGGCTATTACATGTGGCAGGGATGGACGATTGGGCTGAGATTTCAACGTCAGCACCGCGCCACTGGTGGCGTTGGCGGCAAGCGATCAGCGTGATCATTGGCCTCTTTTTGCTCGTAGGTGCTCTTATCAGCCTCCGCAACTACCATACCAATCGATTTGCCTATGAATCTGCTGACGATCTGCGCAGCGCTGTGCGTTTCATTTATGATCAAATGGGCCCTCGTGATGCGATTCTGATCAATGCAGGATACCTTTATCCGGCACTGCTGACTTATTGGCCCGGTGATATCGGCTGGTTGGGTAGACTCAACGATTATCCTCCGCCTGGATCTGAAATCGATTCCGGCCCGATCATTGCCCTCACCGGCCACGTTGGCGGAGACTCAGATATCGGTTGGGGAGATCCCGACAGCGATTTTTACCCTATCAGTAGTGAGGAAACAGCCGATAGTTTGGCACGACTCTTTGCTGATACCAACATGGTCTGGCAGTTACGCGGCTATGATACAGTCAACGATCCCGACCACTTTATTCGAAGCTGGTTGGAATCTAACGGCGAACTTATGCTCAATCCCGTATTTCCGGGCCAGACATCTGTGCGGGTCCAGGCTTGGCGAACGACCCCGACCACCAGATCGCAGTTCACAATTGGACACTCTTTGCCTATAGATTTTGAGAGTGGAATCCGCTTGCTTGGTTATGATCTGTCACCCTCCACGCCACAAGCAGGTGAACCGTTACGTCTGACACTCTATTGGCAGCGCACCGGCGCCATTGAACAGCCCTACAAAGTTTTCGTACAACTCCTCGACGAAGACCAAAATGTAATTTCCCAACATGACGCGCATCCAGGCCGCGGTAAACATCCCACCGATCAGTGGCTCCCCAGCGAGCTGGTGGAATCGACTTTCATCTTGGCGGCGCCAGCAGACCTACCTACTGGCAAGTATGCGCTCGTTACCGGTTTCTATGATGAAATAAACGGCGAGCGTCTGCCAATCGCTGGCGGCGGAGACACCATTACACTGCGCGCATACTTCCTCGAACCCTAACATTTTCACCACATTTCAGATATTGCGTTCTCAGTACAATCGTCGCAAACCCTTTTACGTAACACGCATCATGATGGATGTGAGCTTCGAGTAACAAGCTTTGAAGTCATGCTTACGGAGGAACGCCTATGCATATTAGAAAAGCTGTCATCACAGCAGCCGGCCGTAAACACCCCACACTACCGTTACAGATGCTGATGGATCGTGACGGTAGAGAGCGATCTGTGCTCGGTATCTTGGTGAAGGAAGTCATGAGCGCTGGGATCGAAGAGATTGCCGTTATCGTGCCGCCGGGAGAGGAATCTCGTTTTGCCGAAGTAGTCGGCAATGTAATAGCGCGTTTGCGTTTTATCCCACAGCCCCAAGCTCTGGGATATGGCCATGCGGTGTATTGCGCCAGTGGGTTTGTCGGAGACGAACCCTTTTTGCATCTGGTGGGTGACCATCTCTATGTGAGTGGCGATAACAGCAGTTGCGCCCGGCGCTTGGTTGAGGTGGCACAGGCTGAGTCCTGTGCAATTTCAGCGGTACAACCTACACGCGAGAGCTTGCTGCCCTACTTTGGTGCAGTCGGCGGACGGCGTCTGCCCAACCGCAAAGGTCTTTATCAGGTCGAGACAGTACTTGAGAAGCCGACCCCCACCGAGGCCGAATACCGCCTGATGGTGTCCGGTCTTCGTGCCGGGCATTATCTGTGCTTTTTTGGTATGCACGCGCTCACACCAACCGTGATGGAGATCCTGGCGAGGCAGGTGGAGCACGCTATCGGCCCCATACATTTATCCGGCGCTCTGTCTGAGCTGGCTAAACGGGAGAAATATCTGGCTATGGAGCAGCAGTCGCGACGTTACGATGTGGGTGTCAGATACGGATTACTCACCGCCCAGGTTGCGTTGGCACTGGAAGGTGTTGACCGCGAACAAGTCTTGGTGCTGCTGCTCGAATTATTGGCACAGCGCCAGCTAGGTACAGTAAGAGAATGAGTCCGGGCAGCCAGCTGGTTCAAATCATCGTTACAGATGACATTAATGAACGGAATCGGGCACTGGACGCTGTCTGCGTGTCGTTATCGCTTGACGAATTGTTGATCGAGTGCGCAGAACTGGAATTGTTTCGACATGCCAGCGAGAATCTCTACGAACGCGTACGCGCCCTTTTCTTTCTCTATGCCATTCATCGCTTTCATCTACCAGGGCGTATAAATGAGCCGTCGGATTCGTCGCCGGTAGGGGGGCTGATACCTTACGATGGTTATACGGATCTTCTGCAGCGTCGCTTTGAAGAGGCCATCCAGATATTTTTGAAGATTCAGGCACAACATGGTCCCAGCGAGGGAATCTCCAGCGCCCTGGCTGAAACCTACCACCAGCTTGGGTTCCAGACATTGGCCGATCAGGTGCGGCGCAGTGTGCGCTCGGTTCGTGGAAATCAATGGATGTTCCGCATTGGCCATCCCATGGATCAGCCTTTGCGCGTGCAGCCCGACCTGTTACGTCGCTCCAGTGGCGGACTCTTTCCCATTTTGCGCGAGGCAACGCCGGTGCGCATGGATCTCTCGCACAGCGCCTGGAGCGACATTTTCTTTTTAGGAATGGATTATCCAGAAGGCGCGCGTGTTCTCAATGTCTCGATTGATTTAGCCGTGCATGGACGCGATTCTGAACCCCGCCCGCCGGTCGAAGCCTATTTCCGATTGATCGACGAACCGTTGTTACGGCTGGTGAGTGTAGATTTAGAGACGGTGGCGGAGATCACCACCCTGGTCGAGCTCTACGATTATGCTCGGGATTACTTAGGTTTACTCAAAGCCGCGGTGATCGCCTCAGGCATCGTTCCCCCGGGCATGGAGGGTTCGGGCGAACAGTTACATGGTCCTGGCGGTCTGCTATCACGGTTGGTAGGACCTGGCAAGGGAATCGAACTGGTCAGCCGCGTCAACGGCATCCCCAAAGGTTCACGGCTGGCGGTGTCTACTAACCTGTTGGCATGTCTGATTGCCTGCTGTATGCGTGCCACCGGGCAGACTGCATCACTCACAGGGCCATTAGCTGAGTATGAACGGCGGATCGTGGCTGCTCGGGCGATCCTGGGCGAGTGGCTGGCCGGATCCGGCGGCGGTTGGCAAGATTCGGGAGGTGTCTGGCCCGATATGAAACTGATTACGGGAATGCAGGCCGAGCCCGGTGATCCTGAATATGGCATCAGTCGGGGGCGGTTGTTACCGGCACACCATATTTTCAGCAAGGAGGAGATTTCACTGGAAACGCGCCAACGTTTACAAGATAGTTTGGTACTTGTCCATGGCGGTATGGCCCAAAATGTGGGCCCAATTCTGGAGCAGGTAACCGAGAAATACCTGCTGCGCTCAGAATCGGAATGGCTGGGGCGGCAGCATGCCTGCGCTATCCTCGATGAGGTTGTGGATCTGTTGCGCGCAGGGGATGTGAAGGGGATCGGCGATGCGACGACTCGTAATTTCTTCGGACCGATTCAGACGATTATCCCAGGCGCCACTACACGCTACACCGAACTATTGATCGAGCGAGTGCGTGATGAATTTGGAGGGCATTTTTGGGGGTTTTGGATGTTGGGTGGTGCATCGGGGGGTGGCATGGGTTTCATCTTCGATCCAGCATTTCGAGATCAGGCCAAGGCACGTTTGCAGGTGATCATGAGCCAGGCCAAACATCAGCTTGATAACGCTCTGCCCTTTGCCATGGAGCCGGTCGTCTATGATTTTGCCATCAATTCGCGTGGAACTTGGGCTGATCTATTCTCTGACGATGCTGCATTAATGCCCGCAGGCTACTACACCTTGACAGTTCCAGATCTCTTGCGCCGAAACCCGAACTCACTTTCGCCGGGCCGTCGCGCCGAACTGGATCGGTTTGGCGAGGCCAGCCGCACAGAGCCGGAGTTGGCAGGTTTGGTGCCGACGCTTTTCAATCGCATCCTGCCCAAGACAGGACGCGTGCAGGCAGAAGGTAAGAGCTTGGAACTGCTTCTGGGTGAATTGGGTTTCGACCGCATCCAGCACGATCGTATTCGCACCGATTTACGCAACGGCCGTATTGGCTTGTTGCAGAATCGCCTGCCTGCCAGCACCACCTTGCGTGATGTCAAGCTGGATGATGTCTTCAAATACGACAGCCTGATTGGGGACTCTGGGCTCCACAGCGCCGGAATGCAATATCTGGCAGATGGGGTTGTGGCCGCCGTAACGTTGGCAGCTGGGGTTGGCAGTCGCTGGTCGGATGGTGCTGGTGTGGTCAAGGCGTTGAACCCTTTCTGCAAACTGGGTGGCGAACATCGCACTTTTGTGGAAATTCATCTGGCTAAGAGCCGGCGGGTGGGGGAACGATGTGGTACCTGGCTACCCCACATCTTTACAACCAGCTATCTTACCGATGATGCGATCCAGAGCTTCCTGACCGCTCACAACCAGTATCACTATCCCGGCCCTCTGATTTATTCTCCAGGCAGGGCTGTGGGGCTTCGACTGATCCCAATGACACGAGATCTGCGATTTGCCTGGGAGGAAATGCCCCAACAACTGCTGGATGAGCGCCAACAGATGATGCGAGAAAGCCTGAATTCGGCGCTTATCAGTTGGGCACAGAGCGAGGGTGAGGGCAGTGATTACGTCGACAATGTCCCTATGCAATGTTTACACCCGGTGGGCCATTGGTTTGAGATACCCAACATGCTCAAGAACGGTGTCTTGCGCGAGTTGCTGCAGGCGCGCCCACAACTCCAGGTACTCATGTTACACAACATCGATGTGACGGGGGCAGACGTAGACCCGGAGCTGTTGGCCTGGCACTTGCAGTCAGGGGCGACGATGACGGTGGAGGTGATACGGCGGCGGGTGGAAGATCGAGGCGGAGGTCTGGCCCGAGCGGACGGACAGCTACGTCTGATCGAGGGCCTGGCCATGCCACGAGAAGAAGATGAATTCAACCTCTCCTACTATAATTCCAACACCTTCTGGATTCATATCGACAAACTGTTGGCGATCTTCGGTCTCACACGCACGGATCTTAGCGACGACGAACGTGTCAATGATGCGATTCGCGCCGTAAGTACCCGCATGCCTACCTACATCACCCTTAAGGATGTAAAAAAGCGCTGGGGATATGGGCAAGAGGATATCTACCCTGTGGCACAGTTCGAAAAGCTATGGGGCGACATGACCTCTTTGCCAGAAGTGGATTGCCATTATGTGGAGGTGCCAAGGCTGCGCGGGCAGAATCTCAAGGAGGTGAAGCAGTTGGATGGCTGGCTGCGCGATGGTTCGGCCGCGTATGTCGAGAGAGTGTGCGGATGGTGATGGTCACCGCTCTACCTATTCATCTCCCAAATTAACCTCAATCCCACCAGCGTCAACCAGGGTTCAACCCGTTCGATAACCCTGGTTTCCTGCGCAATTAAACTTGCCTTTTGGCCGGTGGCGATTACGTACATGGCCTCGCCCAACTCCGACCGGAATCGCTCTACCAACCCTTCTACCAGGCCCACATAACCGAAGATCAATCCCGCCTGCATGCTCTCGACTGTATTGCGCCCGATGACACGATCAGGCCGGGCCAGCATGACATCGGGGAGTTGTGCCGCGCCTTGGCTCAGGGCGGCGACCGCCATCTCCAGGCCCGGGGCGATAGCATGGCCTACATAATCGCCATTGCCATCCAGAGCATCAAAGGTGGAGGTCGAACCGAAATCGACGATACAGATAGGACCGCGGAACAACCTTTTGGCGGCTACGGCATTGGCGACCCGATCGGCACCCAATAGGCGCGGCGCTTCCCGGCGAATGCGTAGCCCAGTTTTTATGCCCGGCCCCACGACCATCGGTGCAATCCCCAACACCTGTTTGCACACGGCCACCCAAACAGGTGTCAGCGAAGGCACCACCCCGGCGATGATCGCTCCCTTAAGACGGCCGATTTCAAGCGCGTCA
>PIVW01000792.1 GCA_003353825.1 Chloroflexota bacterium | reverse complement strand
CTGGCTCCGAAGGCCATAGCTTGGCCCATCGCTTCCGCAAAGTTGCGGGTCTGTGCATTGTTCTTCATGACTTGAGAATTTCGTCGACGTGCTCGTCGGTCATGTGGTGGTCGTCGAAGCTGATGCAACCCTTGATGACGTCAGAGTCTACATTGACCTCGCCCTCGTAGCGGAAGCCACCCTCCTCAACCTCGACGTGAACCTCGATGCCGTTCGACCACCGGGCCTCGCGTACGGTCATGTTCTCCTCGTGGGCTGTAGCACCGAGGTCGTATGCCGCGCGCAACATCTTGGCGAGTTGCTCCTTGGTGTACTGAGGCTCAGGCTTGAGCATCGGGCCGTCGATGGCAAGGCTTGCTCGCATATCTCGGATGCTCTCAAGGGCCGTGTCGATGGATGCGTTCAGCTCCTTGAGCAATGTGTCGCGGGTCTGTGGCTCGTTCACCGAGCCGGGGGTTGTTACTTCGTTCATTGTACTTGGTTTTTATTGTAGTTGTACGTTCCCATTGTGTGCGGGTAGGGAAACCCGTTCTGTATTCTTGTGTAGATGGCTACCTCTGAGCCGTCAGGTACGTCAAGGCCGAGTGTGAATTTGATGCCGTGACGTAGGAGAGAGTATTCTTTGACAGGGACGAGGTTGTTTTCCCTGAGTAGTTTGTTCAATGATGCTTTGCTTTTTGCCCTTGCATATACCTTTAGAATCATAGTGCAATGTACAATAATTATTTGGACTGTGCAAATGAATTGCTATATATTTCCTCAACTGTCAGCGTCTCAAACTGATTGGATATAAGCTTGGCATCGGGTATCCGCGCAGAGTATGAACCCCACGGGCAGTACCATGTGTGCAGGATGAACCGCTCGCTGAAGGCAGTGACACCAACGAGCTGTCTGTTGTGGCGAAACGGATTGGGTATCCTGATGCGCTTGATGCGCTCAACTATCAGGCGGGGTAGGTCGGAGGGGGTGTAGTCTTTCATGTGAATGCCTTCCATACCATATCGGGTAGCTGTTCACGGCATGCCGTGTCCATGTTGTTGATGTAATCGCGAATCTCTTCGTCACTGGCATGGCGCTCAAGCAGAGGGGCCAAGCCACGGATGTTGTCTATGTCACCGCATAGGTCGTCCCATCCGTTGCGTCTGTTATATTCAGCCATCCGGTTGGCACGGTCACCGCACAGGTGTGCCATGTGGTTGTCGAGGTGTTCTGTTCTCATTAGTTTATGTATTTGAGGTCAGTGCATTGAGGGATGACGTGCTTGGCGCAGTCGAAGTATCGGGTCAGGCGGTACGGCTCGCCCCACCTAACATGGTCGGTAACCTCTTCCTCATCCATGAAGCGTGACCACCCTTCGTTGTAGATGAGTTCGTCGTGGATGTAGAACAGTCGGGCCGCCGCGAAACCACCACGGGCATCGGCGCCGCCGTGGACGCTGATAAGGACGTAGTCGTACCCATCTATCTCAAAGTATCGATGGACGAAACACTGGTCGAGGTTGTCGCTGTCGTTGTACGTGTAGTACGTATCGCCCTTTGGCTTGGCGCCCCACGAGTGTAGCAACTCCCAACATCGGGACGTGATGTATCCCTCAGCGAATGGGTCGTCGTTGTCAATGGTCGATTGGAACTCCTCGCACCGCTCGTCCTCCTCGATGTTGGCACCAAGCAACCAATGGTATAGGTTCAAGGTGGCAGTCACATCGCTGAACGTGATGTTGCCCATGGCGTCGTAATGGATGTCCGCCTCGATGGTGATGGGCGGTTCGCTCTCGAAGTCACGCTGTTGGTTGCGTTGCCAATGGCGACCGCTGTCGCCACCGCTATCGAGGAAGTTCTTGCCCGTGTTCTCGAGTAGCATGGATTTGATTGTGTCTTTCATCTGTTGTCGTATTTCTCGTCAGGGTCAGGCTCGCCTTGGCATTCGCATCGGCGTGTGGTAGCATAAGGGTCGGCGTAGTGGGTCGAGTAGACGAACCCCTCGCCGCCGCAGTGGGGGCAGTCCTCCTCCTCAGACATGAGGGACAGCACATACTCAGCCATCTGTCTGAACGAACCGAAGCCCTTGAGGTGTTCGACCATGTTGTCAATCTTGTCTTGCTTCATAGCT
>PIVW01001602.1 GCA_003353825.1 Chloroflexota bacterium | reverse complement strand
TTGGGAAATAGAAGATCTCATGCCTCAGGCAGGGGGAATCATAACCCTCAGCGGTCAGGTCAAACCTGAGGTCAATTCGCCCTTCGACTTCACCAACACTGCCTCAGTATCAGCGGCGTCGGGCGATCCGGTAGCGAATGACAACAGTGTAAGCGTGCTCAGCCACGTTTCCGGGACCCTTTATGTTGATGCCGCAAAAACCGCAGGGGCCAACGACGGCGCCTCGTGGAGTGACGCCTTCACCAGCCTGCAATCGGCTCTTGACATAGCCCAGGCCGGCGACCAAATCTGGGTGGCTCAAGGTGTGTATGTGCCCAGCCAACGCATAGAGGAGGAGGACCCACGCAGCGCCACATTCAAACTAGTGGATGGTGTCGCTATGTACGGCGGTTTCGCCGGCATACCTGGTCAGGAAGGAGATATCTCTCTACGTGATTGGCAGGCCTATGCCACCGTACTCAGCGGCGATATCGACGGCAATGACTTGGTGGATGAGCGCGGGGTGCTCACCAC
>PIVW01001601.1 GCA_003353825.1 Chloroflexota bacterium | reverse complement strand
CCGTCTCGCCAATGTATTCACTATCACAATCCACTCCGGGGTGGCCCCAGCACGGGATATGGTAGATCGGCCCTACCACGTCCTCTTTCTACGTAGGGTCCTTGGGGGAGCACAACAATTGCCGCAGAGTGTTCGCCGGTTTGAAATATGCCTCGACCCCATGTTTGGCGAAGACCCTCTTCATCTCCTCCGACAAGCCTTTCACATAAGGCAAAGACACTGCTGGGCCATTCCTAGCCATTGTTTTGTTGGATCTATCCTTTGCTGGTTTGGGGCTTTTCGACGCGGAGGGGGACCTTAGAGCCCATTTTGGGTAGCCACAGTTCGCTAGGGCTTTGTTGATGTGTTCCCGCTCGTCCGCCTTGTCTGCCTCTGTAGATACAACAGTGTCCGCGCGATGGTGGAGCATTCTCACTACGCTCATTTTGTGTTGTACCGGATGGTTCGAGCTCCAGTTGAGATACTGGTCAGTGTGCGTGGCCTTCCGGTAGATTTGCACTTTCAGAGATCCAT
>PIVW01000241.1 GCA_003353825.1 Chloroflexota bacterium | reverse complement strand
CCCAGCAATATCGAAACATTGTTAGACGAGTAATTCGAGGTCACCAGGTCGGGATCACTATCGCCATCAAAGTCAGCCACATAGACAGTGCGAGGGCCGTCACCCACCGCATATTCCACCGCTTCATGGAAGCTTCCGTCGCCGTTGCCCAGCAGGACCGAAACCCTGTCAGAATACAAATCCGAGATCGCCAGATCATGGGCACCGTCGCCGCTGAAATCAGCAGCCGCGCGTGAGACTGTGCTATTCATGGCATAACCCAGGGAATTATTTGTGACCTGTTGGAAGCTCAAAGTCCCAGCAGAGACGCCGCCGCTGATCCACACTACCCAGTTGCTATCATCTGAATTGCGGGATGCGATATCTGACATACCATCCCCATCAAAGTCGCCGCTGATCAGCGAGCCGGCATCACCTGACACCAGGCTGCCCAGGTTGTTGCTGACTGTTGTAAAGTTGAAGGCACTGCTGTTGCCACTTGATATGTACGTCGCCCAGGCGCCTTTATCCCAGCCTGCCACATCGGTTTTGCCGTCGCCGTCAAAGTCGCCCACAAACATCTTACTAGCATCACCGTTAGCCAGAGCGCCCAGGTTACTAGGGATGGCGGCAAAGCCAAAGTTGTCAGCCAAAGCGCCTGTTGCGCGCTCGAACTGCCAGGCACTGCCATCCCAGGCGGCCAGATCATCCAATCCGTCGTCATTAAAATCGCCCTGCAGTATGGTGGCACCGATTTTCTCTGATAAGGTCATGTTATTCGTGTATTCTGTGAACTGTACTGCGTTAGCATTCAAGCCATTTGCGCGCCAGGTTCTCCAGGCTGAACCGGTCCAGCCTGCCACATCACTCAGACCGTCGCCATCCCAATCGCCGGTGATGGCAGCCTGTGTCACCCAGTCACTGATGTTGTTGTCGTACAGGCGGAAGGCCAAAGCACTTGTTGTTAATGCATCATTGCCGGCAGGGCTTTGCAAGCCGGTAGCAGAGAGCATCTGCTGTGTGGCCGCGCCTGCGAGTGAACTCCGAGCTGGCAACTCACCAACACTACGTGGGCGAGGCGCCGGGCCAATCCAGTGGCCATGTTGATCCATGGCCGCAACGCCAGCGCGCAAGGAAAGGGCGCTACCACTGGCCGCCTGCACCGTATACTCGCCGGTGGGGACAAGTAACAGGTCGGAAGAGAGATCGCAGTTCAGGTCTGCGCCGGCGGCGTAAGGCGCTGAAGCCGCACTGCTTACACCACTGATCTGCGCCTGTACTGGCTGGTTCGTGGTCAGATCGACCGAGCCGTGCACCAGGTACGCCCGACTACCACCACCCGTGGCGCCAAGCAGGATATCGTTGATGCCATCTACATTCACGTCACCTGGTGCAGCGATAAAACTGTTCGGAGGTGGAGAATAGCCATCGAAACTGACGTCAGCACTCATGCCCATGCTCCAACCCGAACTCCTGCCATACACGACCCGCGGCGCATTGCCGCTCGAGTAGGCGAAGTCAGGTAGACCATCTCCGTTGACATCACCCAAAGCCACAACCTCTGAACCCACGGCTGCGTCGACGTCGCCCACGAAACTGGCATTGGCACTGTTCAGAGGATTGAGCGCGCCCGTCTCACCCAACTTCCGCCAGCTGACAGGTCCTAAGAAAAGATAAACCGCAGCCTGGCCGGCGCCAAGGCTGTTGTTCGGATCCGCGATCACGAAGTCATAATAGCCATCCGCATTGATGTCGCCAACGCCCGTGGCAACAGCGCCATTATTGTCTAGCTGGAAGTACTCGATCGAGACTGCCGAACCGCCACTCAATGTATCAACGAATTGAGTACCGGAGGTACTGGTGGCTGTGCGCCCTTGTACCAGGTAAACAGCACCGTTACCACTGCCCAGGGCCGTGACGCCTACCAAAATTTCATCGAAACCATCGCCGTTGACATCGCCGGCAGATGAGATCCAGTTGCCAACCTGGCCTTGCCTGGCCGTAAGGATCTTACCTTTGGTACCATTACTACTTTGAGCGAGATCAGCCAGATCGAAGTCCTTTGCCAGTCCAGTAGCCTGGCCATAGACCAGATAGGCCTGGACATTGACAGGATCGCCGATCAGGAAATCACTGAGACCATCGCCATTGGCATCGCCGGCTGGCGTTAGCACCTGTCCGAGCTGCACACCAGCGAACGAGCCGACGAAGGAAGCTGTGGTTTCAGCCAGAGCCACCGCGTCGGAAGGTATAGGCCAGCCACCAGGCGAACCATAGACCACCGCAACCCGGCCTGCAGCGACCTGACCATCGATGTTCTGAGCAGGCATCCCCACGGCGAAATCGGCGCGGGCATCGCCGTTTACATCACCCAGCCAGTCGACAGTCATACCCTGGGTATCTGTATAGCTCTCGGGCATTAGCAGCACCGTGGCTGAGATAACCGAGTCCATGAAGTTCTCCAGTTCGTAGGGCCGGGCGGGCAAGAGCACATTACCCTCGTCGTCTGCATGCCCTAAAAGCTCAAAGGCCTGTCCCGCCACCAGATTGGCCTGGTAATTCGACCACATATCTGTCGGCTCCAGCGTATCGATGATCACATCGATCTCGGTGGCGTCACCAACCTGGCCTAGAGCGTCTATTGCCCGTATGGCCAGAGTATGCTGACCATATGAGGAGGCATCAACCGTCCAATTGAAGTTCCAGGTAGCGGTCGGAGGATGGGTGGAAGGGTAATTCTCTACATTGACCCAGGGCCGGCCGTCGATGCTGAGTTGAATGGTCTGAAGGCCAGCCACCTGCGCCGCTCCTGATAACAGGTCTGTCGCATTCCCTTGCACGGCGACGCGATTGCCCCGGATGCGGGGCATGGCTTGGCCATCGGTCAGGTTGGTAAAACCAGCACCAGGCGCCGTATTGTCAACAATGACGCTGACGCCCGCGCCAGGTGATTCGGTATTGCTCACATAATCAATTGCCTGGCTCTGTATCGTATAGATGCCATCGTCCGGCAGTGGTGTCCACGTCCAAACCCAACTGTTCGCTCCTTCTGCAGTTTGCCAGCCACTGTCGTAGCCGCTTCTTGTCACCCTTACGTTTACCGTTGACGGCCAGGACGTGGGGTCGCTGGCTACACCGCCTACCGCGAAGGCATTGCCGTTGATCGCACTGCCATTGTCTGGTACGGTCACAATGGAACTAGGCGCATCCTCGTCGATCAGAACGGTGATGGTATCGGTGACTGTCTTTAGCTGGTGTGTGGCGACATCGGTATACAAAGCAGTCGCTTGCATCTCAGTTACTTGCGAGGTGGTGATGTCGGAGAAGACTACACTCTCTAATGTCGATGTCAGCGATTCTGCAGCAAAGAGCGGATTATTTTCCGTATCCCATTCCAGGCCTCCGGCGACGGAATTGGGCAAGGGAGGAGTGTATCCCAACGATCCTGACTGTTTTAGCATCGTCAGTGCCTCGAGATCCGCCATTTTGTAATAAAGTGTTATCGGCTGATCGATCGTATTGGCTGTCGAATTGAAAAGCCTGAGCGTAACAGACATTGGGTCGCCAGCCCTGAGGACTGAGACCTGTCCGAAATTCGCCAAAACACTCGGCATTGGGCTGAGTACCAATTCTGGGGCTGTATTTGGGGCATAGGGGCTGAGACCTGCTTCCATTTCCTGGCTGTCGTTTAAACCGTCGCCATCAGCATCGCCCTTTAGCGGATCAGAGCAGATCTGATAATCGCCTACTTCAAGTGCTTTCCAGCCACCGACCGGTGCGCCAGATTCGTCGATGCGGCAGATCTCCTCGCCATCGCTGAGGCCGTCGCCATCGGTATCTGCCCGATCAGGCAATGTGCCATACAGATATTCATCCTTGTCGTTGATGCCGTCACTATCACGATCCGCCTCAGTGGGATCGACACCATAGCCGCTGTTTACAGATTCAAAACCATCGCTGAGACCATCGCCGTCACTATCCCAATGATTGGCGTTGGTGCCAAGATTCTTTTCCTCACCGGTGGTCAAGCCATCACTGTCTATATCAAGGTTAAAATCTGGATATCTCGAATCATCACCGGTACCCAACGTACTGGTAAGCGGTTCGTAAGCATCCCAGTTGAACAGCTTGCCCAGCGAAGCCGGTAGGACATCGATGTAGAAGTACTGGGTTGCGAGGTCGATGGCCGTTGCTGGGTCTTTGCTCGAGGCATATTGATGGTTTTTAGAGCAACTACTACCGCCGGATAAAAATTTGCCGAAATTGCCCAACCAGCATTTCTTATATTGCAAATTCGCTTCAAATGAACTGACGAAGGGAATACCAGTGTTACGTCCGGCATCCGCAGGTTGGAACTGCAATCTAGTCTCTGTCGTGCAGGTTCGTTCATCACCGGATATGTCGCTGCATTTTTCCTGACCGGCAGAGATGTCTTCTTTAAATGTATTAGTAGGAGTATTTCTAGCATAGTAACTATTCAGATACCAAGGCGAACTGTCCGGTTGTTGCCAGCGTACATAGGCCCAACTACTGGAATCATCACCAGACAGGCGCGTGTTGATCGTGGTCGAAATCTGATACCAGGCGTTGGGCAAAGGACCATTGGTCGTCGTCCGATCCTGCTCCATCGTGAAATTCAGATCCCCCGTACTGACGCCATCCTTTGGGATATCCGAGAGCAGCGTGAAATCGATGAGCGTATCGGCCAGCCACTGCGTCAGATAGTTGTAGGTTTGTAAAGGATTCCAGTTCCCTGTAAAAGCACCCACGATAATATAGACGATGAGGAAGATGGCGAATTCGATAAGCGTCCCTACCCCTGAAGAGGTGAATGCGAGAAGACCCAGGCTGACGATCAGCTGTATTACCAAGAAGAACGTGGCAACGATCGCCTGGGCGTATGCGTAATCTTTCTGCATACCTTGTAGGCTCTTCGCCTGTGCGCTGTATACCATCCAGGTTATGGTGATAAAGATAGCTGTCATGACGACTGCCATGGCGATCGCGAACTTACTGACCGAACTCGACTGTGAGGCAACCGTTTCAGCTTCTGCAGATTGGCTCGTACTTCTAGGTAGGTTAGCCCTAACGCTATTGCCTAAATAGTCTATTGAGCCTGAGCCCCCCCCTATCGAATTTTTGAAGTCGCCTGCGCCGACGCTAAGCGAACCAGCAGTCGGAGCGGATGCCGAGGAAAACTCATCCGCGGATACAATTACGCTACCTCCACCCATATCGTCTATCAGCTCCAATTGACTACTATTCATTGGGTTTTCAATTGGTGTCGCACCTCCCCTAAAGTAAACGATCGTCTTTTTAATCCCATAGCTAAGGCCGGATAGGGTGGCAAGGGTGAAGCGCACGATGGCTGCCGTGGATACCATGGAGCCTGTACTGCCCATACCCAGGGCCATATCGGAGGCCCAATCACGCATACCGCTGAGGATACCCCTGGCATTGACATTGGTGTAGAGTTCATCCAGCGAATAGACTTTCCGCACATAGTCAGGCATGTTGACCGTCTCATCGTCTACAAACCAGCTCATTGCATCGCCTGGTGCATCAACGGCATTGGGATCTGTGAATGCGCTGTTGACGCTGATCATCGAGCTACGACCGCCATTGTAGATCAGGAAGATCTGCTGGACCATGTAGTACCAGGTAGCCAGTGCCTGATCCGGATAGCGGTTGTTCAAATCGATCAGGGCAGCGGCTGGGCTTAACTCATTCCAGCTGGCGTTTCCACTGTCGTCGATGTTACAACCATAGCTTCCCAGTTGAACCTGGCGCCATTTATAAATCGTGGCATCGCCCAACGGTATAGAGAATGCAACGGGCTTCGTCGACGTAGTCTCCTCAGGATTGCCATTTGTAATCGTCAGCAGCGGGCTGCTTAGATCCAATGACCCAGACGTCTCCTGATAGGCCGTGGCGATCGTAGGCGTGTACTGGCCGGTTGTATTGATCGTGCAGGAAACGCCGTGGAGATCGGTGTAGAGCCCATCCAGAAAGGTTACGGTGTTGGTCTGTGTGGTTGTGGCGAGGGCCTCATCACGATGGTCATAGCCATCCACCTGGACCTTCATGATCGCCGGATCGATACCCCAGGTGCCAGCAAAGGGCGCCTGAGCGCTACTATCCGCAAAATTGGCATCGATCTGGTTCAGATCGGGATTTTCATAATTGAGATAGGTTCCGGCCAGCCCGGCAGATATCAGTGTGAACATCACCTTTTGCTCGTCATCGACGTTGTCATCAGTCGTGATACGCGGGGCTGTGGTGCCAAACAAACCAACCTGAACATCTTTCGATTCGGAGACTTGCAGGCCACTCACGCGAATCTTCCCTTCGTAGTAATTGGCGATCAAGGAGTCTTCTGATATCACACTCTCGCAACTAGAAGTATCGCCAGACAAACAGGAATCCAATGTGGCCATGACCATCCATAAAATCCTACCCTCGGTGAGATCGATACCGGCATTTGCCTCGCCTGAACTGAAAGCGAGCCTGGCGCTAAACGCGTAAATACTGCCAGATTCTACGACTGGCTGAAGCGGAACCCACAGGCTGAAACCCTGGCTGATATCTTCTGCGTTCACACGCGAGGCCAAGATCTCGTACTGCGATGCGAGTGTGGGTGATATCGTGCTATTGATTGACAAGACCGGGATCAAGGTCAAGTCGTCCACCGTGGAGTTCAGATCCTGGATCTGGCCGATCGTATCGTCTGGCCAATCTAATGAAGTGAGGCTGTAACGCAAATGCGCTTCGGTTTCCGGCTGAACCTGTACATCCACGTAGACATACGAATTACTTGATGAAGGGGGCGTGACATTCACGTCAAATGAAGGTCGATAGGGCATGACCCGATAGGGTGAATTGTCCAGGCCATCTGGCACGCCATCATTGTCGTTGTCCTCGTCCCAAAGATTGGGTATGCCATCTACGTCCTTGTCGGTAAAGGTATCGTCGCCGGTGAAGCTCGAATCGGTGAGAGCAGGTTCCCACTCCTCACCGTCAGTCATCCCGTCTAAATTACTGTCTAACTCCAGCGGGTCCGCAGTCCAGTTATGGCCGTCATAGTTGAAGCCTATCAGTTCGACCGTGTCGGTAAGAGTATCACCATCCGTATCCACATCGGCATAGTCGGTGCCCAGGCACCATTCGATCTGATTACTCAAGCCATCCCCATCATCGTCGCCCGATGGTTGGCTGCCGGCGTCGACATAGAGCGATTGGCAGTCAGGCTGACCGGTGGCACTGGCGCTCTGTCCGCTCAACGTCGCCACTGTCTGCCGATCGATGGCAAGCTCGTTCTGAACGGGACTGGGTAGGGCACCGATATCCTGCAACGCCTCGGCAAAGGCGGACGCTTCGGCGCGAGATCCTGTAAAAATGGCATATTGCCCTGCCTGTAACAGCGGCTGAATGACCATCATCACGATCAATGTGGATACCACACCCGCGTACAGGGTTCGGCGCCTGCGAATGAGCAACAATGCCAGGATCAAAAGGGGCAAGGCGATCAGGCCGGGGATCACGGTCGAGGCCAGCGGCGCCAGGGTTCGCTCCAATGGCTCGAGGGAGGTCACGACAAGTGGCAGCGTATCTGCCGCCTTAGCCGAGCCTGAGGATTGTTGCAATGAAGATTCAGGCAAAGACCATGCACCATCAGGCCCAATCGGTTGCGGCATATCAAGAGCAGGCGCCGAATCGCCGAAGCGAGAGAAATCGACGATCATGCCCACCTGTGCATCATAACTATGTGTAACCCTGGGGATGTTCAGATCGATAACCTGACGTCTCGGCAGACCACGGCTATCCAGCCAGACTTCTCCCTGGCCACTCATACCAAGAATGGTGGGATTGGCTTGCAACTCGATACCATGGGGCAGGCGTCCAGCCATGCTCTTTTGCACACGTTCTAGCTGGTAGGCTGCGTAGGCTTCACTATCCAGGGTAAAGGCAAAACGGCGGAAATCTCCCTCGGCAGTCCGTACCGACTCGATCTCGGTCACATCTTTTGCAGCCACCAGGTAACCCATGTAATCGCCGCCGGGTGCAACGCCCCCCAGGGGATCATCGACCTTTTTCCAGCGACCTTTGTAACCCACAAAGGCCTCATTATCAGAAAGTAGCAGCTCGACCGGGCTCTGATCCTGCCCGGCGTAAAATTGCATGCGGGCGCTGGTTACCTGTGAGCCATCGATTTGTGTGAGCTGAACGACATCGCCCAACAGACGCATCGAGGAAGTCTCATCTCGCTTGCCCAGATTTGATAGAGTGGCAAGGGGAAAAAGCGTTTGCTCGATGTCAGCCACGACATGGTAGCTCCCCTGATCTCGGGCGCGTTCAAAAGCCTGGATAAGCGCGTCCTTGGGCTTGCTTTCATCCGTGGTATCGAGCGCCAGAGACAGACCAGCTGTAATAGCTAACGTGATCGTGATAGATAGTAGGAATAACACAAATCGTCGGGACTGGTGCATGGGATTGTTCTCCTTATACTGTTCTTTCGCTCATATTTTTTTGACTTTTTTAGATTCTCTTACCTACTACATATTGTATATCGAATTATCAAGCTACTATATACAGGATGTGGATTCTCATCGCTGGGTGAAGCGATGTTCATCAGAGCGAATTCAGTGATAAAAATC
>PIVW01000791.1 GCA_003353825.1 Chloroflexota bacterium | reverse complement strand
AGTCAGCGATATCCCCATGAGTTTTCCGGCGGACAGCGCCAACGTATCGGTATTGCCCGTGCCATTGCCTTGAAACCACGCTTAATCGTTTGTGACGAGCCGGTTTCGGCTCTGGATGTCTCCATTCAGTCTCAGATATTGAATCTTCTGATCGAGCTGCAGAGAGAGATGGGGTTGACCTACATTTTTATTGCCCACGATCTGGCCGTGGTCAAACACATTTCAGATCGGATCGCCGTTATGTACCTGGGAAAGATTGTTGAAACCACCACATCGGAACGTATCAAAAGTCACCCGCGGCACCCCTATACCCAGGCCTTGATCTCCGCTATTCCGGTTCCTGATCCGACGATTAGCCGGGAAAAAATTATTCTCAGCGGAGATGTGCCTTCGCCCATCAATCCGCCATCCGGCTGCAACTTTCACACACGCTGCCCGGTGGCACAGGAAACCTGCCGCACGACTGAACCCATTCTGGAAAAACAGCCTAGTGATGAAGAACATCAGGTGGCCTGCCATTTTGCCTGACCCCAAAGTCACATATTCATATGAAAGGGTTCCATCATGGAACGTTGCAGCAGGATTTTCCATTCGTAGTCGACTCGCTTTTGAATGTGGGCGATATTTTCTTTTTTCAAATGGCTGAAGCGGCCCTGGGTACGAAGATAGGCTTCAACCGGAATGTTTTCCGGTTCCATGGTGATATTGTATGTCTCACCGTCGATGACTTCGTAGAGAGGAAAAACTTTTGTATGGGTCGC
This sequence comes from Chloroflexota bacterium, assembly GCA_003353825.1. Next base: position 1,351 of record PIVW01000791.1, on the reverse strand, counting down.
CAGGCGTGCGACTTCGATGCTCTTCTCTGATGATATTTTCCATCCAGGCGGACAGGGGGAAAGGACGTGGATGAAGGTTGTGCCCTTGGTTTCCGCCGCCTTTCTGACTTTGGCGATCAGATCTTCCGGCCAGGCGACGTTTGCGGTGGCGCAGTATGGAATCTTGTGCCCGGTCAGGATCTGGATGATATTCTTTTTGGGGCCGACTTTGGGAAAGGTTGCGGGTGTCGTGGTTGTCCAGGCCATTTCAGGTGTGGCTGATGAGCGTTGGATACCAGTATTCATGTAGGCCTCGTTGTCGTAGCAGACATAGATGATATCCTCGTTGCGTTCAGCCGCACCCGACAGCGACTGCAAACCGATGTCGAAAGTGCCGCCGTCGCCGGCAAACGCCAGAACGTTTGTCTCACTTTTGCCTTTCAGATCGAGTGCCGCACGAACACCCGATGCCGCAGCCCCAGCTGTTTCGAAGGCGGTGTGCAGAATCGGAATGTTCAGGGAGCTGTATGGCCAGTTCCCGGCAATAATCGTCCAGCAGGAGGCTGGAATGACGCAAATAGTGTCAGATCCGAGGGCTTTCAGGCAGTGCCGCATGGCCATGGATCCGCCGCAACCCTGGCATGAGAGGTAACCCGACTGCATGTACTCTTCCTGCGGGTAGGCGTCTCTTGGAATCGTTTCATTTTCTGCTGTCATTCGTGTTCCGCTGAAAAGATTAATTATTCGTCGATCGGACCCGTTTCAATTCAGGGGTTTCAAACCCATCCAGACAGAGGCCGGTTGTGGGTTGTCGCTCTCTTCTGCCTGATTGAAGATATCTTCGATCAGATCAATTGTGATGTTTTTGCCACCTAGTCCGGCGATAAAGCTGTATACCCGTGGTGCATCTGGAAGATTGGCGATAGCGCCTTTGATTTCATCCGCAAAGATCCCCCCCTTTCCCCAGCTGCAATTGCGGTCAATGACCACTGCTTTTTTCTTTGAACGTAGGACCTGCTGTACCGCTTCGGTGGGAAAGGGCCTGAACATCCTCATTTTCAAGAGTCCGATTTTTCGCCCTGATTTGCGCAGCTTTTCGATCAGTAATCTGGCCGGGCTGGTGATACTGCTACTGGTGATGATGACGATCTCAGCGTCTTCGCAGTGAATCGTCTCCAGGATATCGTAAGAACGTCCGAAATGGCTGCCGAAGGATTCACCGACTTCGCTGACAACTGTTTTCGCCTTTTCATGGGCCTGCTGCAGTTGGTAGCGAATCTCCATGTAACTGTCTGGCATGATCAGGCCGTTAAAGGCTTTGGGATTGTCTGTATCCAGAAAATTCTCTGGTTCGAAGGGCGGTAGCCAGTTG
>PIVW01000790.1 GCA_003353825.1 Chloroflexota bacterium | reverse complement strand
GTCAAAGATAATATGCCTGAACCTGTTCTAAGGCTATCTGTTTGCTGGCCAATATCATATATCCCTTGCGGAATAGGGCCAATATCTGAAACATCTTGCATGGTAGGATTATTTAATCCTTTTCCGTTACCAGAATAACCAATTCCAACATGCGTGATACTCCCATTGGCGTTAATATAAGTCAACTGCCCTATCGATTGACTGTACTGCCATTGAGGGTTAACGGTTGGGTCTTCCAACTCCTTACCAAAGTTTAGATGTTTATTAGCCCATATCTCCAATTCAATATCCAAAAAATTGGGGTTTACCCATCCCAGCAGCCATCCCAGCAGCATACCTCCAGAACCCTCTTTCTTATTTAACTGGTTAGCGAAAGAGAGCCATCCCCCCGGCTCGAAATCTTGCTTCGACCCATTGTTTGTACTACCACCTGTATCACCGCCTGTATCATTAGATATACAACCATCAGCCGTAGAATCCTCCCCAGGACCACATATTTCACTAAACCCGCTCGGATCTCGATATTTAAAAGGATTATTCCGCACATAGCTATAGCGGTTAAAGCTCTGTGAGTTATAGGGATATGGCACAAGCGGATCTGCCGACATAAACCTTCCCAGGGTTGGATCGTAGATCCGCCCATTCATATTGATCAGTCCCACCTCGTCAATGTGCTCATGGCCGGTAAAGCCACGGTTGGTAAAGGCATCCAGGATTGAGGTGCTTATGGTGCCATCGGCCTGATCCCACTGGATGGCTCTGCGCTGACCAAATGGTTTGTAACTCATGCGTTCGACGACCGCACCAAGACCATCGGTGACCACCTCAATTGAATCGAGGGCATTATGGTGCAGGTAGCGCGTCTCATCTGGTAGCGCTGTTCCATTGGCCTCCTCTTTTTCAATATGGATGGCGAGAAGCTTGCCATCCACGATGATGAAGTGTTTATGGTTTACCTCTCCTGTGCTTTTAGTTTCGCGCTCGTAAATACTACCCAGGTAATGGGTGGTGGTGATTGCACCTGCCTTGTCTGCCACTTTACTGTATCGCGCACGATTTGGTCCATAGTTGAAGTTGATGGCGTAACCATCTTTTTCGATGCGTTTGGCCTTGTTAAAGCTGGTCCACGTTACGGTACGACCACCGCCCGATGTGAGGTTACCGTTTTCGTCATAGCAATAGTTATTGCCTCCTGCCGAGGTGACGGCGTGAGGCCCTGCGGTTAGTGTACCGCACGTGCCGCCATAGAGGTAGTCGTCGCTACCCACATCGGATTTGTTGCGGATATTACCGTTGGCATCGTACTGATAAATGATAGATTCATCATAGAGGGAGCCGAAGACCGTACCCCTGACAAAACTACTGCTTAGACGCTGTTGCCCATCGTATTCGAAGCTTTCACTCACACCGAGGATCCGATCTTCACGTGCGGTGACACTGTTTTCGCTGTCGTAGCTGTACTCCAGATCCTGAATGGAGCCGGTATAGCCCAATGCACTGTAGATCTGTAGCAGTTGCCCGGTGGCCGGGTCATAGCGCCGTTCAGTCTCGACACCATTACCGTTAACAAATGCCGTGAGCCTGCCTGCCGCATCACGGGCGGTGGCGTGCCAGTAGGTGATCTCTCCCTGGGGTTGTTGTGACTCTGCCACCATCTCATCCATGGCGCCGATCTGCTGTTCCAGGCGACTGGCCTTGGTGGCATATTCATAGCGCTGTTGTAGTGTTTGTTGATAGCCAACCTGGCTGAGATAGTACTCAACAACAGTCAGTTGAACGCTCTGCTCCATCTGATCCATCGGCTCCATCTGCTGATTAGGGTCAGGCATATCATTTAGGAATCAAGCGGAATCAAGAATCAATAAAATCAATGGGTTCAGACTGAGCCTCATCCAGTTATTACAGCTCACCTACATGGAACAACTCACCAGACCCCTTTTGACCAGACCCCTTTTCTCCAGGGGGGTGGGAACGAGGAACAAAATCACTTAGATGGCTTCATTTTATAAAGCCAGCCGTCATAAAGAATCCATAGCTGCTCACCTAAAACTTCAAGGTAATAGGAAACTTCATCGCTCTTGTCATCAAGGCCGTATACTTCAACCACATCAA
>PIVW01001600.1 GCA_003353825.1 Chloroflexota bacterium | reverse complement strand
ATGCGCACACCGTCCATCGAGCCTTGTTGGCTCATGCCCAGCCGCCAGGATTCATCGACGGGCACACTCATTGCTCGCACTCGTTCGCTGTGTTGCAGCCTCGGTACAAACCATTGCCCTTGTCGGTAGGCGAGTTGATTTTCCATGCCACTATTAAGTAACGTGTTCATCTCATCCGCTGCGCTGTCAAAATCATCAGCGAAATCAAGCAACCGGCTCTGCAGCGCTGACTGTTCGGTTTGCAGTACGCGACCCAATCCCCATAACATGCGTTGGTCGGGGTTGACCTCTTCTCCAGGTTCTACAGCCATGGCGTTGCTGCTCAAAAGCAACAACCCGTCTGCTAGATGCTCCACACCATGCCGCGCAAGCGCCTGCACCAAGGCCAACAGCCCACCACAATGCTCTTGGGCAACGAAGAGTGGTTCGCCTTGCCTGTCCATCGACCAGATCACGCCACTTGGTACGGCCTGACCAGCCTTTTCGAGTTCCACCCACAGGCGATCCCAGTCCTC
>PIVW01000789.1 GCA_003353825.1 Chloroflexota bacterium | reverse complement strand
ACCGAGGCCATCCAGGTGGCATGGGTGAGCGGGCCAAGGATGGGCGGGTTGCCCTCCAGCCATTTGCCGTCCCGATCTAGCTACCAAGAGCAGGCATGATCCAGTCGAATATGATACCCAGAGGAAGAACTTTAAAAGGGTTTATACCCTTGTGGGCTACAATGGAAAGGGGGTAACTCACGTCGGCAGAGGCCAGGCTCAAATCGAAATGACAAGCGAAGGGATGGACCGAGCTACTCGCCTAGAATTCTGCCGTTATGTACACAGTGCAAGTGACATGTCTTACAATTTAAATGTACCAGCTAAGGCCCTGGTAAATAGGGCAGGGAAAGATCACGAGAACCTCCGAGACTACGAGTGTGGCTGGTACATCCCTACGTCAGAGTGGCCGGATGGACTCGAGGCCGCCCTCATTACCCTCTGTGCGCCTTGGCTACCCCTCGAGGAAGCCAAAGTAAAGGCCGCCGTCGACAACTGCACCAACTTTGAGGAGCGCATCCAGAAGTGTCTCGTCACTTCCGAGGGATCTCTCAAGGCCATCCGATACGCCCTTTCCGTATCTCTGTGCAATGCCGCCGCAGTACCCCTAGGGCAAGATGGTGTGCTTCTCGATGAGGAGCCAATTTGGAAGCACTGCGCCCATCCGGTATTCAATGCCGCCGTCTTCAGCTCTGAATCATTCGCCACCCTCGAGGCCCTGGTCATAGAATCACAGAAGAAGGCCGAGGAAAAGCGCAAGGATCCACCGTTGCCGCTCTCAGTGCAAGAGTATCGGGCGACGGCCGCTCGAATGGAAACCAACATCATCAGTGCCATACGGGGCACCACCGCCAACTCATCACCGGCAAGTGGCACCGCCACTACCACCGTCCAAGATGCCGTTGCCACCGCAATTCGCAACAGCACTGGCACTCTCGCCACCGGCACTTCTACATCCACCGCCGGATTGAATCTTCCAGCACCCGCCACAGTTACTGCCGGCACCGGCACCGCTATTATTGCTGCATCTGCTGCCCCAACTCCTGGCAGGACCGCCGCATCCAACATCACTGCTGCTGCCCGCCATGCCGGCGGTCCTTTTCCGGGCCAAGCTGCTGCTGCAGCTGCTCCTACTCCAGCCACGACAAGAAGGGGCACCGACCGCCAAATCAAACCAAAGATGAATCGCCAGATGCAATCTGCAGCACATTATTGGAAAATATATGGCAGAAAGGGATCATTTTATTGTCAGAATGAAAATTTGATGACGATAAGGGACATATGGACAGAATATGAACGTGGGTGGAACCATGGTCCTGCCCTCAAACATCTCAATGCGCACGAGAAGCAGTGGAACAAGTACGGCGCTGCCAAAAGTATGTATTGCAAGCGGAAAGCAATATATGATACAATCCTCAAGATGATGAATCGGGACGGACTTACCGAGGATGAATGCATATCCAGGCTCCAGGACGAGCTTGACGCCTTCCCAAAGAGCGATCACCGAAAGAAGCCGAGCCTCGAGAGATTCAACAAGAAGCTGAGGGATCGTCTGACGGCCGACGCCGACGCCGCGAACACTGCAGGGGCTAGTGCCGAGGTGGCCGAGGATACCAAGATGGAAGATGTGTAGGTTAGATTTCACTTAATAGATTACTGACAAACAACACACACACACAGCACACACATACTGATAAACAGCATCAAGCATAAATAAACAATCGAACTTGCCCCTTGCCGCTCCGACAGTGATCGATCGGTCGTCGGGCGGTTTCCGCCGAGCGGAGGTGCGGCCGCCGAGCGGAGGTGCGGAGCGGTCGGCCGAACGGAAGCGAACCACGCAGAGTGATTCTGGTGGCGGGACACCAGCGGTGATCCCGGGATTTGTTTCTTGGCGTCCAAAAGTTGTTTCTTGGCGCCCAGGATAAATATGCAACGCGAGCGATTGCACTTGCTTTGTGAAGCAATTTGTTTCTTGGCGCCCAGTTTTGACATGTATTGGGCGCCAAGAAACAAATTGATCGCAGCAGCGCGAGCCGAGGTAGGAATTCCTACTACGTACTACGTAGTAGCTACTACGTAGATAGTGCTACGTAGTAGGCCTACTACCTACTAGAAGTACTACTACATACCTTTCGC
>PIVW01000788.1 GCA_003353825.1 Chloroflexota bacterium | reverse complement strand
ATTAAATGACGAGGCATTTGGCTACCTTAAGAGAGTCATAGTTACTCCCGCCGTTGACCCGCGCTTAAAATGCTGAAGCCACTCAGAATAACTTGCAGAGCACTGGGCAGAATACACAAAGTGTTCGAATCCGTTGCGGACTGAAGAAAAGGAAGCGCACCTCGCACGGCCACGACGAGGCAGCCGAACGAAGGTGCAGACTAACTTTGCACTTTGCTATGTTTTAATTAAACAGTCGGATTCCCCGAGTCCGTGCCAGTTCTCAAAGAAAAATTATGTCGGAATCCGCCCCAAGCCAGTCCTGCGCCCGACCATGTGAAACGACAACGCGCCGTGACGACAAGACACGCCCCAGCGACACAGCGCTCGGCGTAGCGACGCACACACATGGCGTGTAGCCACAGGGCATCGCACGCAACAAGCACCGCGCGCTGAAAGGCAATGCCACGCACCGACTCGGCGGCCGTCAGCCTGACGCCAGACCAACCAAAGGCGAAAGATCCAACCTCCTTCGGAGCCAGTCCTTATATCGTAAGTACGGACCGAATTTGCCGACTTCCCTTACTCACCGTGTTTCTATACGACCAAAGGCTGCTAACCTTGGAGACCTGATGCGGTTATGAGTACAGACAGCACAGCAGTACATCTCATCATCGTCCCGGCTCCAACAACGCCCTCTGTGCAGCTGTGGGCACATGTGTGTGGAAGCGAAGGCATTTCAGGAGCACACAAAGGAAAGGTTCTATTGTCAAGAAGGTACCTGACAAGCTTTTCACGCCTGAGAACTCAAGGTCCGTAAACACCAGGTGAGTTGCATGAGATGAGCGCAACGCAACGGCCCGAAAGCCAGTCGCAGCCGCGTCAAGCTACATGCACCAGTGTTATTCCCGACATGGGGTGTATGAGCGAGTGTTTCTTGCGCTAAGCGCGTATCGACACTCACCCGACACAACTTCTCAACGACGCCATTAGAACGCATCGAGCTGCTGTGTATTTGTGTGTGTGTGTGGGTATAAGAGCAACCCAACAATGTTCTGCTTCGGCTTGTCATTTGTGTGTGTGTAGTTGGAAGCCTAGTCAAAACAATGGGTTAAACAGGAAGAAAATCCTGCTAGGACTTGAACCTCAGGTGACTTGTCAAGTGGTCAGGTCGTGACGAAACAACCTGACTGATGCGTCGCCGCGGAACAATAATCCTCTGCCAACCAAAGATAGGGCCAGGATGGCTTCCCAGGGTCACAGCAACAGCATATGTCCACAATGCACACGCAGTGTGTGTGTGTGTGCGCAAATGCACCGTGGATGCAGCCTGCATGCGTCACTGTGTGGAAAAGCCAAAGCCCACTATGGATAGCACCGGTGGGACACCTCAAACAATAGCCTGAATAGACAGACCACCGTTATCCGCGCAACCACCGTGGCAATGCTGCGAAGTTTTAAACTGACTGCGCTGGTGTTGGAATTTTAACCAACTTCCCGTTCGCTACCGACTACTCATCGCCAAATCAGCACCGAGAGAGAGTCACACAGACCCGTCGCAAGCGACAAGGAAAGGTTCGGCACCCCCGGACAGTCTGACCCGCGAATAAACAAGTAGCCGCTTCAAGGCTGTTTCAGCCAGTAGCTCAGGACTGACTCACCCACGTCGCACTAAGCTGCAACATGGAACCTTTCTCCGCTTCGGTCATCCTCGGTTAAATTCTCAGTAAGACTCCTTGCTACTAGTACCAAGATCTGCACTTTGGGTAGCTCCACAGTCCCTCGCGGGTACTGCTTCAAAGCCTAAACTAAACGCACCAGCCCGTGCCAGGCACAGGAGTGGGGTGCGCGAGTATACCCAAACGCGGACACCTCCTACACATTCAAAAGTCACCTTTTGATATATGCATGGAAGCATATGATGGCTGTACCTATTGAATGGTCAAGTGTCGGGCAGTATGACGTGCACGAGTGCACTGCGAGATGCAGTAAATGCACTTCGCAATCGAAGCCTACCAACCGCTTGAGCGCCATCCGTTTTCGGGGCGGTGTGATTCTGCAGGTGAGTTGTTACACACTCCTTATGCGGATTCCAACTTCCATGGCCACCGTCCTGCTGTCTGCACCACACGGAACACCC
>PIVW01000787.1 GCA_003353825.1 Chloroflexota bacterium | reverse complement strand
GCACTCCTGCTATGGCTGCAGGCATCACCAGTCATATTTGTCCATTGCAGGAATTGCTCTTATTTCGCCCCCCGCCCCGGCAACAACAGGTGGCGATTGCTGCCTAGCCGCCAGATTTGGCGGAGATTGACGGCTGCTTGCAGCAGGCAACCGTGGCAAAATCCTTGCCGTTCGCCTGGATACTACCTTTTTATGGACCTTCATCACGCCGAATTGAGGTCATTCTATCTCCATTTTCCCCATTTCGGCTTCTTGGATTTATCCGCAGTGTTCAGGTACACGACAGACTTACTACAGCTTGAAGTGAATGAGTATTTCGCTAAAATAGATTTCGGTTCCGCTTTTTATTAGCATAGCAGATATATTGCAGGTTGTCTGTAAACCACTTAACAGCGCCAGTGTATACTGGTTTACAGGCCATGTAAGGGCCATTTCACTTAGTGCCTGCACCACCCCCACTTTATACATGTGAGAAACACCGCAGCAACTCGCCACCAAATTGAAGCTTGCCACCACTCCCCTTATCAGCACCACTCAAGCTGGCCATAATTCCTTAACAAATCTCTAACAATTTCGCGTAACGTTGCCCACCGAATCCATCTAGTGGCGGAGGTATCATGTAAATGTGGGAACCTTACGTTTGCCAATCTCCGATGATGTCGACGAAAATGTTGATTAGTCGACAACACGCGAAAACTAGCCTCATAGTAATTACAAAAACTATATGACCACGATCTCTACAACAGCCGTCACTGCAAACCCTGGCCAACCCCAAAAGCACCGGGCCAGTTTCCGCCGAATTATTGATATCGTCCTGCTAGCCTTCATGCTTGTCAATCTCGTCTGGGCGATGAATACAGCAGAGTGGAGCAGCGGCCTTGATAGGCTGTTTCCGGTGGTCGTTATAGCCATTGTGGCGGGGGCCAGTATCTCGCTTAGTGGATTCAACCACCTCTTTACGCTACTGTATGCGTTGATCGTGGGTGTAGCTGCTATTCTATTTAGTATGTCGGTTTTGGCGCCCGAAGGTCTGGTTGCACAAGAACGCGCCTATCATGTACTGAATCGGGCGATTACCTGGACCATTAGCGCTGTCAATGGCCAGCCTGTTGCTGACAACTTCGTATTTATCTTGTTGCTGGCTATGCTTATGTGGGTACTGTCATTTGCTGCCATGTGGTCCTATTTGCGTGATAGAAACAAGTGGCAGGCAGTGATTCCGGCGGGGTTGGCGATGCTGGTCGTGCTCTACTACGCACCCCCTCAACTCAACACCTATTTTGTCATCTACCTGCTCTGTGCCATCCTGCTGTTGGTGCGAGCTACGTTAACTGAAAAGGAAATCGAGTGGTACTACGCTCGCGTCCAATTCCCATTTGACATCAGTTTTGATTTTATGCGAGATGGGATTCTTTTCGCCGTATTCGTCATCTTCGTTTCGTGGGTTCTGCCCGGCGCTGCTGGCGAAGGCCAACTGAATCCGCTGCTCGCACCCCTGCAACAACCCTGGCGAGAATTCCAGCAAGAATGGACGCGTTTGTTCAGTACAATAAACTATGGCCGAACTACAGGTACGCCTGCCTTTGGCACCAGCCTGTCGTTGGGTGGGCCCCGCAATGTCACCGACGATATCGTAATGGATGTGGAGACGCCTGTGGATCGCTATTACCGGGCGGTGATCATGGATACCTATCTGCAGGGTGGTTGGGTAATGCAGAACACGACGGGTGTTCGTCTCACCGACAGCGAGCAGTACCGACAGCCTACCTGGAGAGATCGTCGAGAGATTACTCAAACCGTGACCTTGTATCAGCCTAGCAATGTCCTGATCTCTGCCCCACAACCGCTGCGGGCTATACTACCCTTTGACGCGCGGGTCATCCCGGCGATGACACAAGACGAATTGGCAGCAGCGCCAGATATAACCTCGTCTGAACCGATCGAGGCGGAGTTCGCGATGTTAGTCTCGCGTGACATGATCAATATCGGTGAAAGCTATGTTGTAGTTGGCTCTATTGTAGAGGCCGGTGAAACAGCCCTTCGTGCTGACTCAACCCTTTATCCTGACCACATAGAGGAACGCTATCTCCAGCTTCCTGAAACGGTTCCCCAGCGTGTTCT
>PIVW01001599.1 GCA_003353825.1 Chloroflexota bacterium | reverse complement strand
TGGGTGTGAAGCCCGTCACGCTTTATCGCTACGTCGATCCCAACGGCGACTTGAGAGGTTACGGCAAACGCGTGCTCAATTCTTAGCGTAGGATTTAGCACTCAGCCGGAGCAGACCCCTACGAGGCACATAATGTCAGCTACCGCTACCTTCGCCGCGGGCCGGAAGCTTACGATTGCCCCGAAGGAAAACAGCTCTACTACAGTCTTGATGATCCCAATGATGGAGGCGCCGGTTTGGCAGAACGCGAAACCGCGTTTTGCTATACTCATACGAGCCGGCGCTGGACCTGGGGTGAGGCAGGATCGGGGTGGGAAACCATATATCACAACCGCTCGCCTGCCACGCTTGTGAACTTTGAGCTACAGATCACCATTGAGCCTGGAACCCAGCACGAATTCCGCTCAAAGCTTTTTCGGATCAACTACTCTACAGGATACCTCTCACAGCAGGATCCTTAAGACAGTTTGCTGTTTCTCCTCCCGCCTTGATGGTTGGTATTGCCAGCACATTGGC
>PIVW01000240.1 GCA_003353825.1 Chloroflexota bacterium | reverse complement strand
CGGCGAATAATGCCACGGTTTCAGAAACAAAAAACCAGCCAAACTGGGGATAACGGTGCAGTATTCGCACGAGCGTCCTTTCATCTCCCTACTGCCGTAGTAGATTTTGCGGTATTGCCAAAAATCAGATTATTCAGCATAGAATATGTCCTTCTGAAAACTCTGAAAAACTTTTTTGAGCTATTTTTTACCCCCGTTTACACAGGTGCGAACGAGCAAAACCCCCCTGTATACGGGGGGGCGAACAGCCGTTTTAGACTTTTCCAGAGTCTTCAGGTCCTTACAACAGCGATTATTGGATAAAAGGAAAGAGCGCTCCCAAGGTTGGGGTAGATTGTGAATCGATTGACACTGGAAGAAATCGCAGCACTCTCAGGTGTTTCCCGCTCGACCGTGTCGCGCGTGATCAACGATCACCCCAATGTCAACGCCATCGTACGCGAACGCGTTCAGCAAGTGGTTCAGGAAACCGGATACCAACCTAATCAGGCCGCACGTACTCTGGCAGGACGGCGGTCTGGTTTTTTGGGGCTTTTTATTCCGAGCAGCGTCAAGGTGATTTTCGACGATCCTTATTTCCCGCGCCTAATCCAGGGCATTTCCAAAGCCTGTAATGACAATGACTACACCATGGTTTTATTCGTCTTGCATAGCCCGGAAGAAGAGGAGCGTCTTTATCCTAAACTAATCCGCACACAACTGGTCGATGGCGTCGTGCTCGCTCACACGCAGGTCGGCGATCCCTTGATCCCAAAATTGGTCGCGGACAACGTCCCCTTTGTGGTTGTAGGCCAACCCGATGTCGATAGCGCCAGCTATGTCGATACCGATAACCTCGCCGGGTCTTATACAGCTGTCGCGCATCTGGTACGTAGGGGATACAAATGCATTGCCACCATCAGTGGCCCTATGACGGCGGCATCTGGACAAAATCGGCGCCAAGGCTACAGCAAGGCTCTATATGACCGTGGTATCAGTATCGATGACAGTTTGGTGGTAGAAGGTGATTACACCGAAGAGAGTGGCTACAATGGTATGTTAGCCCTATTGCCGGCAGACCCAGATGCTGTCTTTGTTGCTTCAGATACCATGGCGTTAGGAGCGATGCGGGCATTGCGGGGCGCGGGTAAACGAGTGCCGGAGGACATCGCCATCGTTGGTTTCGATGATCTTCCTTCCGCTGCTATCACCGAACCACCTTTGACAACGGTACGGCAGCCGATACAGCGGGCTGGCATTCAGGCCGTCGAGACTCTGTTCGATATTATTGAAAACGGCCCGCACCCGCCAAGACGCATCATTATGCCCACCGAACTCGTGATTCGTGAAACCTCTAACAGAGCTTGGCGAATTGGAGCGAACGGCTAAGTGCGTCCATTGCCCTTGCAAGTGCTCTACTGACATTTCACGAAGTATTTACTAAATACTTTAGGTAAAATCCTCGACAAATTTTAGTTCAGCGGTTAAAGTACAGTTATTGAAGGAATCCATCGAATCACCTTCTCATACTCCTTTGCACATGGCGACCGAAACGAACGAAAAAATTACGATTACGGATATTGCAGAGGCCGCGGGGGTATCTCCGGCAGCGGTTTCTTTGGCACTACGTAATCGGCCTGGGGTTAGCGCTGCGACGAGAGAGCGTGTACAAAAGACAGCCGTCGCCATGGGGTATCTATTGGACGCTTCGGTCACAAATGATCGTAAGGCCCTTAGCAGCCTGGGAGTCGTTGTCAAGGATAGTGACGGGCAGATATTCATAGACAACCCCTTTTATGGCAGAGTGATCGCCGGCATCGAGGACTATTGTCGTCAGGAGAAAATAAACCTGATGTATGCCCACCTCTCAGTAGATGAGGACAACAACCCTATGGATATACCCAGAATCCTACTGGAACAACTAGTTGATGGTTTGCTCTTAGTGGGTTTTTGGCTCCACGAGACGGCGAAGCGTACGCATCGCCGTCAGGAAGCCCCCATCGTTTTAGTAGACGCCTATTCAGTCGATGGCCACGATTATGACGCAGTTCGTACCGACAACCTGATGGGGGGGTACGCCGCTACCAAACACTTATTAGACCTGGGTCACGAGCATATCGCATTGGTGGGAAGCGTGCCCCAGTCCTATCCCAGTATTCAGGGCCGTCGTACGGGATACGAACGAGCTATGAGCGAGCGTCGTTTGCAGCCCTATTTCGTTGATTGTCATACAACGGCAGAAAAGGCAACACCAGCTACCAGGTCCTTCTTGGCTGCACACCCTGAGGTCACGGCAGCCTTTGCCTGCAATGATGAAGTTGCAATCGCGGCCATGCGCTGAGCTCTGGACAGCGGCAGACGTATTCCCGATGATCTTTCGATTATCGGATTCGATGATATCAACCCTTCGCGATTGATCACCCCACCACTCACAACCATGAGAATCGACAAGGCCAAGATGGGCCGTACAGCAACACACATCTTGATCGACCGCATCCAACAACCCGAAGCTGGCCGCGTGATCGCCTACTTACAACCCAACTTGATTGTACGAGAATCGACTCAACCTCTCATACCATGAGTATCTGTGACCCATTGCAGCAATTAACTCTTTCTTAACCGAAGTAACCTTCAAAAGGGCACCGGAGATACCGGTAATCTTGGCGGAACGCAGTATCTCCAGCGCTAGGCCCAATACCTGGACACACTTGAGCAAAGTGCACTAGAAGCGCATCTCTGTATGAGCGAATGTGCATTATTGGCGAGCGGGTGTGTTTGAGAAAGTGCGAGCAAAAGCAGCTCACGAGCAGAAACGACTTTGGAGTTTGAAATGCATTCTAGGTCGAAAAAAGTTGAAATCGTCTCCAGTCCGTCGATCCCCGGTATCCCCTGGGAAGAACGTCCTGATGGATGTAGTGATGTCATTTGGCGCTATAGCGCCAACCCCATCATCCATCATGATCATATACCCAGTTCGAACAGCATTTTCAATAGCGCTGTGGTACCACACGGCACTGGTTTTGCCGGCGTATTCCGTTGCGACAGTAAGACCCGGCAAATGCAAATCCACAGTGGGCGCAGTGACGACGGTCTAAACTGGGAGATCGATAATGATCGCATCCAGTTTGTGCCGTCTGACGAAGGTGTCCAGGAGATTGCGAATTTCGAGTATGCCTACGATCCCAGAGTGTGCTGGATAGAGGATCGATATTATGTAACCTGGTGCAACGGCTATTATGGCCCCACCATCGGCGTAGGCTACACCTACGATTTCAAAACCTATTACCAACTCGAAAACGCCTATCTGCCCTTCAATCGCAACGGTGTGTTATTCCCCCGCAGAATCAACGAAAAATACGCCATGCTTAACCGGCCCAGCGATAATGGTCACACACCTTTTGGCGATATCTATTACAGCGAAAGCCCCGACATGACACATTGGGGTCACCACCGCTTTGTAATGGGGGCCAGCGAGGGTTGGCAGAGTACGAAGATCGGAGCAGGACCCATTCCTATCGAGACCAGCGAAGGCTGGCTTCTGATCTATCATGGTGTCCTAACCTCGTGCAACGGCTTTGTTTACAGTTTCGGGGCTGCGCTACTCGATCTGGACAAGGCCTGGCAAGTGCGCTACCGGGGGGAACCCTATCTTTTGGCTCCGCAAGCTCCTTATGAACGCACCGGTGACGTACCAAATGTCGCCTTTCCCTGTGCAGCTTTGGTCGACGGCGATACCGGGCGCATGGCCATTTACTACGGCGGCGCCGACACGGTGGTCTGTCTGGCCTTTGCTTATGTAAACGACATCGTCGACTTCATTAAGGCTTTTTCAGCAAAGTAATGATCCAGTTCAACCTGAAGAAGCCTCAAGCGAATTCCTCAAATGCACAAATCGCTGGATCGTTACTACTTGGAATTCGCTAAAATCCAACTCGAAACTCTAGGAGGAGAACCGTATGGACTGAACCAGGCAACCATTCATCCCAAATTGTCATTGCTGGTCAATCAATGGCCACGCCATGACACCACTCAACGCTCCAACTCGTTTCGGAGGATTACGATGAAACGCTTTACCCTATTCACAGCACTTGCGCTGATTCTGCTTATGGCCGTAGCCGTTGGTTGTGCCGCGTCCGCACCGCAATTGGTCGAGAAAGAAGTGGTCGTCACCCAGGTTGTGGTGGAGACCGTCATTGTCGAAGGCACCCCCCAAGTGGTGGAGGTCTTTAAAGAAGTTGTTGTGACAGCCACACCCGAACCTGCGGCCGAAGCTGCGCCTGAGCCTGTCACCTACGAGCGCAGCGAGACCTTGTATACCACCGGCACGTCCTGGGGTCCGCCTTCGGATTGGAACCCGCTTACCAACTGGTCTATGGCTACGGGGACATTCGGGCTCATTTACGAACCACCCTTTTTATACGATCCGCTGACCGACGAGATGATCCCCTGGCTTGCAGAGAGTGGCGAGTGGCTCGATGAAATGACCTATCAATTGAAGGCCCGCCAGGGCATGAACTGGAGTGACGGCGAGCCGATCACTGCCGCCGATTTCAAGCTCACATATGAACTCGGTAGAGACTATGTTGCCCTTCCTTTCAGTGGACTGTGGGATTTCCTCGCTGAGATTGAGCAAGTTGACGACTACACGCTCAACTTCAAGTTCAGCGAAGTGCTCTACCACCAGTGGGAACGCCTTCTGGAACAGCACGGGATTGTTCCGGCGCATATCTTTGGCGGTATGAGTGAGGAAGAGATCACTGCCGGAGCAAACGAGAACCCTGTCGGTTCCGGCGCCTATCTGTACGAGTCGCACGGGCAGGATCGCCATGTCTTGGTCAAGAACCCCGACTGGTGGGCCATCGAACAGATGGGTTGGGAAGTCGCTCCCGAGCGGATCGTTGACTTGGTGAACCGTAGTAACAACGTCTCTCTCGGGATGCTGCTTCAGGGCGATCTCGACTGGAGCAACAACTTCCTGCCCGGTGTAAAGAATCTTGTCGAGGGCGGCTATGGGGTCCAGACCTACTTCCCCGAATCCCCCTATATGCTGGCGGCGAACACGGCCGTTCTCTTTATGAACCTGGAGAAAGCGCCAATGGATGACGTCGAGTTCAGAAAGGCAATAGCCTATGCTGTTGACGTCAGCCAGATCGTGGACATAGTTTATGGCGGCATTGTCACTGCTGCCAACCCCACCGGCTTGCTGCCCAGTGAAGGCTTCAGTAAGTGGATCGATCAGGAACTCGTTGACCAATATGGCTTCAGCTACGATCCCGAGAATGCGGCGCAGATTCTGGCCAACGCTGGTTACGCGGATACTGATGGTGACGGCTTTGTGGAAGCGCCTGATGGTTCGGCGATTGAGTTGAAGGTCATTGTGCCTTTCGGATGGACGGACTGGATGGAATCGATCAACGTCATTTCTGCCGGCGCACAGGCGGTGGGTATCAACCTGCAGCCTGAGTTCCCCGACTTTGGCGGCTACCAGGATTCGTTCTATGGCGGCGACTATGACATGGCCATCAACAACTTCGGCTCCGGCTTGAGCAACACCCCCTGGTCGTACTACAGCTGGCTATACAGGGATCCGATCCTGGAACAGATGACCAATGGTAACTTCGGCCGCTACGACAACCAGGCTGCGTTCGATCTGGTCGATGAACTGGACAGGACACCAAAGGATGACGAGGCGGCGATGCAGGCTGTGATGTCCCAATTGCAGGAGATCACGCTTACCGACCTGCCGGCCCTCCCGCTCTGGTACAACGGCGCCTGGTTCCAGGCCAATACGAACACCTGGACCAACTATCCATCAGATGAGGGGTCACAGATTTACCCCATTACCTGGAACAACCAGGTTCAATACGGCTTCTTGTGGGCGCTCACCGAGCTACAGCCGGCTGCAACTGAGTAAAATTTTTGGGATGCATCGCCTCTTCTCCATTTGTGAACGAGAGGTGGTGCTTTCTTTCTCTCATCTAGTGCATCGTCAAGCCTTAAATTTTGGATCATATCCCTGCTGAGAAACCCGAATTTTAAATGTAGATGATGCACTAGCTAGTCATATCACTGTGGCCGCTAATCTCTGAAGCCTGTCGATTAGGACTTTCGTCAGGAATATAACGGCTACAGTGATATCTGAAAAGATCGAGAAGGAGGCAGCGTGCGACACTACTTCAGTAGAAAATTAATTCTATATATCCTCACTTTTTTTGTAGCGGTGTCTATCGACTGGATGATCCCACGCTTTATGCCAGGCAATCCGGTACAGACTTTAATTGGAAGGGCCATGCTCAATGCCGAGGCTACAGAGTTGATGCGCGGCTATTACATGGAGTCCTTTGGCCTTGATGTGCCCCTCTGGCAGCAGTACATCAACTTCTGGATGGCCCTATTTCAGGGCGATCTCGGTATAAGCGTCTTTTTATTTCCCATGCCCGTCAAAGATGCCATCAGGGATGCCGTTCCTTATAGTTTATTTCTACTGATTCCGGCGATCCTACTGAGCTGGTTTGCCGGCAATTGGTTTGGCGCCTATGCCGCCCGTAACAAGCACCTTGATAACACCGCCCTGCCCATCGGCTATCTGCTGACAGCAACGCCCTATATGTGGCTGGGTCTTCTATTGGCATGGACTTTCGGCATTATTTTTGACATCTTGCCTATCTCCGGCGCATACAGCTTCCAAATGCGCCCTCATCTATCACTTGTATTCGTGGGCAGCCTCTTTAAACATTGGCTTTTACCCTTCTTATCCCTCTTTATCGTTATGTTTGGCGGCTGGGCGATCGGCATGCGCAATATGATCATTTATGAACTGGAAACGGATTACGCTCACTACCTGGAATCGCTCGGGGCGCCGCAGAGCCTGATCCGCAAATACGCTTTCCGCAACGGCATCCTGCCACAACTCACGGGGCTGGCCCTGGCCTTGGGTGTCATCGTCGCCGGAGCGCTGGCCACAGAGATAGTCTTTTCGTACCCCGGACTTGGCTACTTGCTGCTGCAAGGGCTGCAGAACCAGGATTATTTCCTGATGCAGGGCGCATTCCTCTTCATCATCGTCGGCGTGCTGCTGGCCAATTTCATTATCGACATCGCATACGTGCTCGTCGATCCACGCACGCGCAAAGGGATGACCGGTGAATGACCATGATGGAAAAGATTAAAGAAAGAAATGAGATACTCTATTTTGCCTTGCGCAACACCAAGCTGCGCGTTGGCTTGGTCATCGTCCTTTTTTTCGTCGCCCTGGCCATCTTCGGCCCCATGTTGACCGACTACGATCCCAATGAATACGCCGGACCGAGCAGCCAGCCACCTTCGGCCGAGTTCTGGTTCGGGACCACGACCTTTGGTCAGGATGTTTATACCCAGTTCGTGGAAGGGTTGGGCATGACCTTCCTGGTTGGGATCTTGGGCGGCGGCATCGCCCTGATTATCGGCATGATCGTCGGTTTCGTGGCCGGATATAAGGGTGGGATGACCGATGAAGTGCTAAATATGGTGACCAATGTGGTCATTGTCATCCCCTCTTTGGCCGTGCTGCTGATCATTGCCGCCTACCTGGAGGTGCGCGGCATTATGGTTGAAGCGATCTTTATCGGCCTCTTTACCTGGCCCTGGGCGGCAAGAGCCATCCGCTCGCAAACATTTTCTTTGCGTTCGCGCGAGTTCGTCGATCTGGCCAAGCTCAGCGGCATGAAAGATCGCCAAATAATCTTCAAAGAGATTGCCCCCAACATGATGTCGTATCTGGTAATGACCTTCATCCTCCTCTTTGGCGGCGCCATCCTCACTGCGGCTACGCTCGATTTCATCGGCCTTGGTCCCACGAATGTCGTTTCCCTGGGCTTGATGATGAACAATGCGCTGCTCTGGAGCGCCCTGCTGCTGGGTATGTGGT
Source organism: Chloroflexota bacterium (assembly GCA_003353825.1). Next base: position 811 of record PIVW01000240.1, on the reverse strand, counting down.
GGTGGTTTATCCCACCTGGTCTTGCCATCATGGTTCTCGTCGGGGCAATGTACATCATGAATGTGGGACTGGACGAAGTCTTCAACCCCAAGCTAAGGGAGATGTAAGAGATTGAGCCTACAAGTCGAAAACCTTACCGTTTATTATCAAACGCTGAAGGGGGATGTTCAGGCGTTAGAAGACGCCTCATTCAGCATCGCCAACGGCGAGATCATGGGCCTGGCAGGTGAATCGGGCTGTGGCAAATCTACCCTTAGCAGAAGCCTGATCATTCTGACTGAACCTATGAAATTTGTGGCAGGGACTGTAACACTAGATGGTGAGACGCTTCCTATCGCCAACATGAAGGCGATGATCCCCTTCCGCTTTAACGAGGTGTCCATCATCCCCCAGTATGCGATGAGCGCCATGAATCCCACCCGCAAGATCGGCAAAATGATCGGCGAACTGATCGAGGCGAGGGGTGGGAGCTATGACGAAATCTTTCCAGAATTAAAACGGAGGCTTGACCTGGTTGCGCTTTCACACGATGTGCTCGACCTCTATCCTCTCGAGCTGTCGGGTGGTATGAAGCAGCGAATGGTGATGGTGATCTCAACACTACAAAATCCCTCGTTGCTTATAGCCGATGAAATCACCTCGGCGCTGGATACCATTGTCGCCAAGGCGATTCTTGAGTTATTACGCGATTTGCAGGAGCGCCTGGGTGTTGCCTATATGTTCATTTCGCACGATATTTCGACCATCGCAATGGTCGCCGACGATATCGCCGTGATGCAAAACGGGCGTATCCTGGCGTATGACACCACCG
>PIVW01000239.1 GCA_003353825.1 Chloroflexota bacterium | reverse complement strand
GAAGTAATTGTCAGATTGTTCGACGCTTCGAGCCGGTAACCGCATTTGCAATTTGTTGCGGTCCACTTCACCTACCGCCCATTCGAGCAATCGCGCGACTTCAGCGCCCGCTGCATAAGCCAGTGGATTATCAGGCCCGGGTACTATCACGATGTCGGCACTGGCACCCAGTGCGCGCCAGTCGTAACCATATGTCTCCCAATGATTCTCTGCAGCTTCCATCGGTGTGTCTACAAATACAGCCAGCTTAAGTCCATCTTGATGTAAACGGTTAGAGAGATTGGCGACAAAACGATTGAAATCTGTACGTAAGGGTGGATCCACACCTTTGAAATCTATGGCCACACCGGCATAAAGATTACTGGCAGCGATTTCGGCAACAGTGTTGATCTGTACATCCTGTAAGGTGCCGTCAATCAACATATTGGCGAGCAAATCGGTTCGAGGCGCCTCACCTGGCTGATAATTACGAACGGTCAGATAGGTTTGATAGGGGACGTTACTGGCGTCAGGTAGGTCAAGAACGCCATCGACACTGCCGTCGCCGCGCAATGTCAAGACAGTAGGGTAAAGCGTGGTAATGCCGGCAACGGCCTCTGTGGGCAGCGCTTTGCCCTGTGGTAGCTCGACGCCAACGGAGGGTAATTGCGGGCTGGTTTGGACCACAGTGAAGGCGTTGGGGGCGAAGTTGACAGAGGATTCGATGATATCCTCATCATACAGTATCTTATGGGGCATCCACTCCCAGGCTTCGCCATTCCAGTTATAGATATCCAAGGTCTTATAGGGTAAGGAGTCATTAGGAATGGGAATGGTGGCAACGGTCTCTTCAGGAATGCCACCACGTACACTCATCTGGTAAATGGGACTACGAGGGCGCAGATAGCCTGGTAATGCTTCGGCAGCATCGCGCATTTCATCACTGCTGCTACCACGCTCGAAATCAACACGTGGCAGTGATTCGATACGAGCATATGTCTGCCCGCCCTCCGCCAGACCCTGTTCGGGGAAAATCACCCGCGTACCGTCAGGATCGATGATCTCGCTTTCATAAGGTTTGATCGTTTCATGTCCGATGTTCTGGATTCGTTCCCAAAGCTGCAGCGGCGGTAAAAGTAGAATGACCAGTACCAGAATGGGGATGATTAGGAAGGTAAATAGGCGGCTGATGCTCTTCCCTTCGAGGATGTGAGCGAAACCGCTAGAAGATGATGGATAGTCTTGCATTAAGTGTTCTCCTCACGCAAATTCACCCGTCGTTAGACTTGAGCTCGTGGTCGAGCTGTCCAGCCGGCGGGTGGATTGCGAGACAATATCCCGATTTTGCGATATTAGCGACTAGGATAGCGGACAAAGTATAGCTTTCAAAATCGATTAATGATTCCAGTTCCATAGTCGTTATTCGGGATAGCCGGTGTTAAAACCGGTTGATGGGCGATTTTAGCACAGGGGTGGGGGGTGGGCAAGAACTTCGGCATTGTAAACGGATAGTAACAGCTTGATTAGGTGTTAACGCCAGCAACAGTTAGCAGCATTCTACCAGTTTTCATCTCCATGTAAGCTGTTCTTCATGTGATCCACTTCTCCCTTGGCCCAACTCGGTGTATACTCGTGCGCATGGCAGATCTTGTTCCGACCGGAGGAGAAGGGCCGGCAACCCCTTCACCCGCGTTCTCTACACCTACTGTTGTGAAACAACGCAGAATCTCACCTCTATTCTGGGTCTTGCTGGTCTTGCTCGTTGGGCTTTTGCTCATTGGTTTGGGTTCAATTGGCTACTATGCGTTGTTGACACAACAGCAGAATTCGGCCAACTCTTGGTCTGATGCCTGGGATAGTCTTGATCCCGAGCAGATCTCGGCTGGCCTGATCATCTGGTCGCTGGCCGGAGGCGAGCCGGAACAGATATACCGGCAGGCGATGGCGGGGGATTCTCTCGAGTCTGCAACGGCCATAAGCCTGACGACCCCGACATTGCCCGATATCCAGAGGCTGGGGTGGCTGTCGGTATTGGCCAGACGCTTTGCTATCACCGGCGATAGAGCGCAAGCGGAGTTGCTCTATCAAGTGGCCGCCGACCTGGCATTGCTGTCAACGGGGTTAGGGGATAACCAACGAGCCGAGGCGCTTTTGGCGGTTGCAAATGGCTGGGTAGATCTGGACAAACCCAAACGGGGTCGTGACCTATTGCAACAGGTTACGACCATCGCCCAATCGAGCCCGGAACTCACTGCACCGATACGCCGCCAACTCCTTGAAAACGCAGCAGAGACGTACGAACGCCTGAGGGATATCGACCAAGCCCAGACTACGCGTGCTCTTCCCGCCGATCTTACAGCCCTTCCCACGCCCCATACGACAGTGGATTTGCTAGCTACTTTAGAGAATCCCTTGACCTACTCGGATCAGGTTTTGGCGTTTCAAGCGGCGCGTGTGATGCAGGCACAAGCTTATGTCGATACCTGGATCGAGAGAGAGGGTTCAACTTCGGCCACGCAAACAGCTGCCCTGGCAACGGCATTGATCGACGAAGATCTGGTACGCGCTGCCTACTATGAGCAGATGCTTGGCAACGAATCCCTACCGTCGAGTCTGCGTGCTCAGGTTTTATGGGATAAAATCCAATGGTTGGCGATCAAACATCAGGCTGCTAAAGGGTTGTACGGTGTAGATCTGGCGCCGAACTGGGTCGCAGAAAAGCCTGCTATTCGCCAGACCTTACACGACGCCTTTATCGAACTCAGTGAACTATTGGTGTTGCAGAATCAGACCTTACCCCCTGAGCAGCAGGCAGAGGCACTCACCCAGGTCTATTCCACGCTGCTTGTTTGGTCCAGGATAGGTTTGTATCCTGACGCCGACCAGGTATTTCTGGCCAACGCCCTCAACGATACGCTCGATCAGTGGTCAGATGCATTCGGCATTTTCCCGCAGACGATAATCGGGGAGGATGGCGAGGTCAAGTTTGATGTCCGTGTCATAGAATCACCTCAGGGTTGAGAAATATGGCCGTGCTTTACGTGGTATCGACGCCCATCGGAAATCGTGAAGATATTACGCTGAGGGCGCTGCGGATTTTGGCCGAGGTAGCACTGATTGTTGCTGAAGACACGCGACATAGTGGCCGCCTCTTGCAGCATTATCAGATTCGAAAACCGCTGTTGAGTTTACATGAGCACAATGAAATGGATCGGATCCCCGACCTCTTGGCCAGGCTCGAACTGGGCGAAGATGTGGCATTGATCAGCGACGCCGGCACTCCTACGGTTTCTGACCCCGGCTACCGCTTGATCGCAGCGGCCCTCGAGGCAGGATACACGGTATCGCCAATCCCAGGCGCCAGCGCCATTTTGGCCGCTTTGGTGGCTGCAGGATTACCCACCGACCGCTTTTTGTTCCTGGGCTTTCCACCCAGAAAAGCAAATGCCCGTAAAAAACTATTGGACGAGGTTGTCTCTGAGCCGGGCACCTTGATCTTTTATGAATCAGCACGCCGCTTGCAAGGATTGCTTGTGGCGATTGCCAAAGAACTCGGTGCGGACCGCCCGGTTGTCGTCGCTCGGGAGTTGACGAAATTGCATGAAAGTTTGGTCCGTGGTACGGCCGGGCAACTGCTTGCACTGTTCGAGTCGGCGCCACGGGGCGAGGTCGTGCTGCTGGTGGGCGGAGCGATCACCGCCGATCGATCGCAGATACCTGCCGCAGTGGCCGAGATCATGAAAGACATGTTAGATGGTGGCCGCTCAGTTTCAGATGCTGCGAGATTACTCGCTCAGGTAACGGGACTGCCACGTCGTGAACTGTATCAACTGGGCCTTGAATTGAGGGACAAAAACCACTCAAGAGTGCAACAAACGGTGTTGCATCGCACTCGAGCAAACTCGTAGGGTAAACGTAGGTTGGACGTGTGGAAATTCGTTTGACATGATCCCTGGCCGTCGTTATACTAATTGACATTAAGGACTGTTTGCATGGTGAGCAGATCCAGGTTTCGATCCCTCATGAATTCCTTAGTATACATATGCACCCTTCTCTTGCACCCTTCTCTTGCACCCGTCACCCCTGCGCGCGGGTGTTTTTGTTTGTTGCAGGTAACCATTAGTCTGTCCCATCCCGATTCTGACCCCTGGAGGTGTCTATGGATTCAGCGATGATCAGCAAAATCATGAAGGCGAAACGCTACGCAGCAGAACGAGATCGTATGCGCTTCGAGCAGTTTACGGTCGTCTTTACGGGTAATCACCGAGATCATACCGTCAGATACGAAGGTGGCGAATGGTCGTGCACATGTGATTTCTTCTCACAGCGGGAAGTTTGTAGCCATACCATGGCGATGGAAAGGGTACTGGAAGGGATGTTGCCGGTTGCGGTTGAAGCCGAATCAGCGCCCGAACCTGTGCCAGTAGCGTAATCCCAGCGAATACCAGATAAGGACTTAGGATTGAATGAAACCGGAGATTTAACACCTACAGGTATGTACAAGTTTCGGTTATTAAGAACCCCTCATTCCTAAGTTACGGCCCGGCGCAAAGCGCCGGGCTTTTTTGATTCGATAGCGGGGGTGGGTTGTGTGAGGGTCACGAAACCAATGAATTCGTCGCTGAAACTACGAAGCCCCCTCAGGGGCTGTGTTCAGGTGCGTGGTTAGCGCCTGAGGACGCTTTGTAGTCTTTCCCTTCCCCAGCGCTAAAACCTCCTGATGTGCACGGATTCCGTTCAGGTACACCAGTAAGCGGTCGAAGAGTTCGTGGGCGAAATCCTTGTTGATGGCCATATCGACCAGCAAATTCTCCAGACCGCGTAGCAGCCAGGCAGCTTCGAAGATCGTCTGATAGAGGCTGCCGAATATCGCATGGGTTCCACCATAGCGCTGCACCAATTCGTTGGTCTCATCATAGATGACCTGCATGCTCGGACCAAGGGGATCAGGCAGCGTATAGTTGCTCAGATCCTTTGCGCCTTCCAGCGGGTGTGCTACCGCCTCGGTATAACGACCACCATTTGCATTTGTAACCCATTTCCAGCCTACACCCCATTCACAAACGTATTCCTCTGCGGTATCGGGTATTTCATAGCTGGCGCCGATATTGGGAGAGGCCGTCATCAGTAGATCATGTCCCAGTGCCACCCTCAGTTCATCGCCTCTTAACCCGCCGAATTCCTGAGCTAGCATATCCTCTATCTCGGATGTGAACCAGAGGTCAAGGGGCACGCGGTCAGGCTCTTCGTGATTCAGAGAGATAAGTATCCGCTCTTTCGAATTCATGGTGGCGCCAATTTGGGAGGATATTGAATATCGGGCTGACTCGATTCAGTAAATCAGGTTGAGATCTTGCTTCGTTGGTTCGTCTCCCTCTGATGGTGCAAAGTGGAGGCGTCCTATGCCGGTTCCATGAGAATCACATCGATGCCCATAGCGCGCAAAGCACGGACATCATCGCCAGGGGCCGCTGTGTCGGTGATGATCTTGTGGAAATCTGAAACCGGGGCCACCACAATGCCGTTGGCGTGGCCAAATTACGTGTGATCGGTGAGGAGGATCACCTCGTCTGCAATCTCGATCAACAAACGTTTGATCTCTGCTTGAAACAAACTTGCATTGGTGATGCCATCTGCCAGTGTGATACCGGATGTCGTAATGAAGGCTTTGCTGGCATGAAAACGGCGTAGCGCCGCCTCCGCAAGCGGGCCTGCGAATGTCCACTCGCCGATGCCAAGCCCTCCATCTTCCACGGCGAGAATGCCTCCCGGCGAAATCAGGACAATGCCGGGGACATCGTAGAGATGGTCTAACACCTGAATGGAATTACTGATAACGGTGATTGCCTCTCGCCCTCGCAGAGCCCGAGCCAGATAGGCCGCTGTGGTGCCCGAATCAATCACAATCATGTCCCCAGGCTGTACCAGTGCCGCTGCCGCCCGTGCGATGGCGGTCTTCTCATGGCCTGAGCTTGCTCGCGCACAGAAAAAGCCGGGTAGGCCACACCTCGATTTTCGACACTGCGCAGACTCATGGCGCCGCCGTGGATGCGTTTGCATGCCCCTCGCGCCTCCAACTCATCCAGATCACGACGAATGGTCATCTCTGAGATAGCTAAGAGTTGCGCTAATTCAGAGATAACGACCGTGTTTTGCTGGAATAGCAGTTCTTGAATTCTCGACCGGCGTTCTTCTGCCAGCATTACAACCACCTCGGATTCCGGGGGCACTGGGAGGCAGGACAGGAACGACAAAGAGGAAGTTTCAGCAAGTCACAATAAGCGACTGCACTTCAACGCACGAACTTTAATCATGTTCAAAGAGCGCTTGCTCTGAGAACTTCTGTAAATTTTTTGTCAGATATGTGAGATTTTGTCAAAGAATGAAATAAGGTGTGTGCTGGGTGCGCTCGGCCGGCACAGGCGATTCCAATGCCGTTTAGAGGAGTCTGATCGACAGTATCATCTGTTTTCCCCGAACTTCCCACTTTCTGACGCCGATATCAGACACCAAAGGGTTCAAGAGACCGCTAAGGTCACAGTAACTAGTGTGATAATTATTGAGCGATTCTGTTAGGTATTGTAATGCTCTCGCCGGGCAACCGTTTTGGCATCACTTGTCTTCAAACTGGCTGCCCAGCCAACGGTCGGTTTCATTCTGCTGCCACTGCTGCCACTGCGGGCGCAAGCGCACATCGTGCTCATCACGGATGGGGGGCAGTTCAGGCGTCTCGCTCTGCCCGGGTGGCCGGCGCATCTCCCACCAGCATTGCCCTCGATGATCGTGCTCGTGGTCGATCACAAAGCCTGCTCGCTCCATGATCGGTTTGATCCAACCCATGCAATGTTGGCAATAGTCATGATAGTACTCCTGATCGTTTCTGATCAGGAAGCCCTTCGACGGGCATTGATACATGTCGATCCTGAAGTAATCAGACTGCAAGAGACTGCGATAGCCGGCTTCTTCGCTTTCCAGGGTTTTACCCCAATAATCCTCCATCCCCGCAAGGCCCTTGGCCTGGATCAAGACGTTGGCGTGGTTCTGCGAGTCGAAGGCGATGGCCCCTGGCCCAGTACCTCTTGACTTCATCTTCGCCGCCGCCTTCCTGATCCGATTCATTGCCAGCGTGGACGGTAGCGCCAAGCAGGTTTCCCAGACTATCTGTCAAAATCTGACGTTTGCGGCCTTTGACGAGTTTTCCACCATCAAAGCCTTTGATACCGCCTACCTCGGTCGTCTTCACGCTTTGGCTATCGATCAGTCCCAGGCTAGGTTCAGCTTGACGGCTCGCAGAAACTCGACACATTTGGCGTAAGAGACGATTCAATTGTTGCCAAGTACCATTATCCGTCCATTTGTCGTAGTAGTAGCGTACTGTCGTCCAGGGCGGATACTGTTTCGGTATCATTCGCCATTGACAGCCGGTTCGCACCAGATAAATGATGGCGTTCACAGCTTGACGCAGGTCCACTGTCGTGGGACGACCAGGGCCGCGTTTACGCCGGAACAAATCTGCAACCAGTTCCCACTGACCATTTGTCAAGTCTGTGGGATAGAATAGCTTGGGGGCCAGAATAATCATTACTCAGTTCTCCTTGTTTTCAATTGTTTCTTTCATCTTATAGGCTCATTCTCCAATTCGTCAATAGCTACTCAATAATTTCCGAACACCCTCTCATGGACTTAGGTTGTGTCACACCCCGGCGAACACAGGTTCTATCAAAAGTCATCTTGATCTTTAAACGGTGTGGGGAGCTCAAAGATCAGGACATTATGGGCGATTTCCCAAGTCTCGACGCGGGCAATAATGAAAGGGAACACCTGCATCCAGTATAGAAGCATTGGATGCAGGTGTCAATGGTCTCTGGCAGAGGCGAGGTCGTACCGCGACACGAATGTCGCGGTACAGTGTAGCTTCAAATACCCCACGGTCCCTGATACCCGTTGGCCAAGATCCGTTCTTCAACATCAAATTCACCTTCGATGCTGAAAATCTCTTGTTCGAGCGCGTCGATGCGAATGGCCATTTTCTGCAGGTGTTCCATGGTAACATCATGGATTGCATTATGTTGTAAATCTTCGTGGTGGTCATCGCGCAGTTTTTCGCCATTGCGCGAGCGTACGCGGCCGGGAACGCCTACAACCACCGCATTGTCGGGGACATCTTTGACCACGACCGAGTTAGCACCGATGCGTGTATTATCGCCAATGGTAATGGGACCGAGCACTTTGGCGCCGGCGCCGATCACGACATGGTCGCCGATGGTGGGATGACGTTTTTCTTTGCGCCAACTCACGCCACCTAGTGTAACACCGTGGTAAAGGGTCACGCAGGCTCCCAACTCAGCCGTTTCCCCCACGACCACACCCATGCCATGATCTATTAACAGACGTTTCCCTATGCTTGCTCCAGGATGTATCTCTATACCTGTCATGATTCTCATAAACTGTGATCCTAATCTTCCAAGCACTTTTAACCCCATCTCATATAACAAGTGGTTCACTCTATGAGCTAGTACTGCGTGTACACCTGGGTAACACACTAACTAACCTAATTCGGACTTTAACAAATGACATTTTTCAGATGTATTTGTCAAACACTAAAATAAGAATAGGCAGAACCATATGATAGAATCAAATCCATTATAAAACAAATTAGATTTATACCCAAATTAAACAATCCTGATTAATATAAATATTATAAACATGATAATTATGTT
>PIVW01000786.1 GCA_003353825.1 Chloroflexota bacterium | reverse complement strand
CCAGTGACTCGATCCTACGCGCAGCCGCCGAACGCAGTCTGGCCGAATTGATGGCACATACAGGCATGCAGATGGCTGAGCTCGGCGTTGAGGAGATGGATGAGGGTATGATGCGTCTGGCCGCTGCCGAGTTGGCCGCCGAGCGCGCCGCCGAACTCGCCGCCGCTGGCCTGGTGCTAGGTATGCGGGGTGCTGCCGAGTTGGCAGATGCCGCTGAAGACGTCGAGTTGGCTGAAGACCTGGCCGCCGACGGCGTCGCTGAAATCGCCGCCGGTGCAGCCGAGATGGGCGAAGCCGTCGGCATTGATGAAGCCACAGGACAATAGCAAGATATGCGGGTGGATAGCGTGCGCCTTCTGACCACTGCAGCCACGCTGCCACCCGCCGTTGCATCTACCTTCCAGGCTCCCAGACATTTCAGGTTTGGCTGCACAGCCGTCCTGAATGAGCAATTCCTGCAAGAGCGGCCGCTCAACAGCCTAATTTCTGCTATGAAAGAGTCGTTCCGGCCTGCCTGTGTGGTTGAATTTCCCCACCCCTGCGGATAGGGATGCCGATTTTGGACAGGGGTGAGGAATTTCCGCTCAAAAATCGCACAAACAGCCAACCCCCATCGCAGAAGCCCTGAACACCGATCTTATGGAAATTCCTCGCCCTGTTGTAGCGGCATTTTTATATTTGGAAAGGTTATTGGCGCACTCCGGAATTCACGGCGACATCGCATGAAAATGCTGCGTTTGGCGCATCGCTGAAACCGATTCCAGCTTTACGGAGCCAACAATGGTATACTATGATTTACTAGCGGTTGTGTTGAATGAGTAGCCGGTTTGTTGCCACTTCATTCAGGTGAATACCCACATCCGATTTTCTTCTCAATTTCGATTGGCCCCGAATCCAAGACTAGGCCAGTCATCACTATTTGGAGGTAACAGGTATGCGACGTAGAGGCCCTGCCAGAATGATGGCAGCACGCATGGCTCGTATGACGGTTAGAAGAATGCATCGCCGACGCCGACGACGTAGACGACGTAGGGTCCTTTTGGTTGGCGGCCTGGTTGCTCTTGGCGCTTATAAACTCACAAAGAAAAACACTGAGCGCGTTGAAGAGCACACAGGCAAAAAGGCTGAAGAACTGACCGACGAAGAACTGGAACAGGCCATGGATCAATTGGGCATCGAAGCCGAAGAGATGTCAGATGAGGAAATGGACTACGTGGACAAGGCTGATCCACCTGAAGAGGACGACTACATCGAGGAACTCGAACGCCTGGCCGATCTTCGCGAAAAAGGTATTATCACGGACGAGGAATTCGAAGCAAAGAAGCAGCAGTTGTTAGGGTTGTAGACAATGTAATCAGTAGACCGGGGAAATCTCGCGCGTGCGGGGTTCGTCCCTGGTTTACCGGCTTCCAGGTCTGCGGGTTTCCTGCTTTTCCGCATGTACACTTTCGACGATTACGGCCGCATGATAGCCGATCATGTGCGTATGGATGCCTACGCTCATGCTCTGAAGTCGGCCATCCTACCTGATTCTGTTGTCCTCGACCTTGGAACGGGTGCGGGGATCCATGCTTTGCTTGCCTGCAAGTTTGGGGCGCGCAAAGTGTACGCGGTTGAAAGCAATGAAACCATTGAGTTGGCGAGCGATCTGGCTCAAGATAATGGCTATGCCGATCGCATCGAGTTCATACACGATCTCTCGACCAATATCACCTTACCCGAACAGGTAGATGTCATCGTTTCCGATCTACGCGGGGTCTTGCCCCTGTTTGGGAACCACATCCCAGCTATTATCGATGCTCGCCAACGGCACTTGGCGCCCGGCGGCGTACTCATCCCCCAACGTGATAGCTTGTGGGTGGCGTTGGTCGAAGCCGGCGCTATCTATCGGGATCTGATAAAACCCTGGGATACGCCCTATGGCTTGACAATGGATAAGGCTCGGCAGATCGTTCTGAACAGTTTCAGTCAGGACGATACAGACCTCATTCGGCCCCGCCATTTGTTGACAGAACCTCAGTTGTGGTCAACCCTCGACTATACCTCGATCAATGAGCCAAATACAGGTTGTTCATCACTGACTCGCCAGATCGAACGTGAGGGCACCGCACACGGTCTTCTCATCTGGT
>PIVW01001598.1 GCA_003353825.1 Chloroflexota bacterium | reverse complement strand
GGAACCAGCTACACCTTTACCGGGCTGCCGTTGCAGCGCACCTACTACTACCAGGCCCGGGCCAAATGGAACGGATCGCCGCCCTTGACCACCTGCTGGGGCAACACTGCCAACGCCCTTATGAGTGGTGAGCCGGAACTGTCGCTCTCAAAGAGCGCCACCCCGCAGCAAGACCCGGGTGATGTGGTGCATTACAGCATGACCCTGTCTAACATCGGGGATGCAGCTGGTTATAGTATTGTACTGCGTGATCCCATTCCTTCCTACATCATCAACCCCACCAACATTAGCAGCGGTGGCTACGTATCTGGCAATGAGATACGCTGGGATGTGGGCACTATAAACCCCGGAGCCAGCGTGTCGGTCAGTTGGGACGGCACGATTGATTTGAATATTCCCCGCAATATTAACCAGATCACCAACAACGCCAACGCCTATGACAATGCCGGTCATAGCGACACCGCCTCCGCCTCAACCACGATTCTGATGCCGGATATGAGCCTGAGCAAATCGGCCAC
>PIVW01000238.1 GCA_003353825.1 Chloroflexota bacterium | reverse complement strand
GGGCGACATCAATTGCCGTTCGTTAGTAACTGTGCCGGAATCTAGCGTGTCCCGTATACTGTAGTGCATATCAGAAACATACTACATGTAGTGGATTCTAATGTGCCATTGTCGTAATAGAAAAATATGAAACAAAAATCAAGGAACTGAACATGACCAATCTAGAAACAACACAACCTTACAACCGCCTTATCGGCGACATGCCCAAGATAGGCATCCGCCCTACCATCGATGGTCGTCTGGGCGGTGTGCGCGAATCGATGGAAGAGCAGACCATGAACATGGCCAGGGCTGTGGCCGCCATGTTGGAGAGCGATCTGCGCCATGCAAACGGCCTGCCCGTCGAGTGCGTACTCGCCGACGGCACCATCGGTCGCGTGGCCGAATCAGCCGCCTGCGCCGAGAAATTCCGCAAAGAGGGCGTGGGCCTCACCCTCACCGTCACGCCCTGCTGGTGCTACGGCTCCGAAACCATGGACATGGATGCGCACATGCCTAAGGCTATTTTCGGCTTCAATGGCGCCGAACGGCCGGGGGCCGTCTACCTGGCCGCCGTACTGGCTGGCCACACCCAGAAAGGACTGCCCGCCTTCAGTGTCTACGGCCGTGATGTACAGGACAGCGATGATACCTCGATCCGCCCAGACGTGGCCGAAAAGTTGTTGCAGTTTGCGCGGGCGGGATTGGCCGTCGCCACCATGCGCGGTAAATCCTATCTATCCATCGGCGGCACCTCCATGGGCATCGCCGGCTCCATCGTCGACCAGCCCCTGTTCGAAAGCTACCTGGGCATGCGCGTCGAGGACATCGACATGACCGAGATCGTGCGGCGTGTGCATGAAGAGATATACGATGGCGAAGAATTTGGTCGGGCGCTGGCCTGGTCGGATGAGAACCTGACCAAGGGCGGGGATTACAATCCCCCAGAGATGCAACATAGCCAGGAGAAACAGGACGCCGCCTGGGATTTCTCCGTCAAAATGGCGATGATCGTGCGCGACCTCATGGTCGGGAACCCACGGTTGGCCGAGATAGGTTTCGGCGAGGAAGCGCTGGGGCACAATGCCATCGCCGCTGGTTTCCAGGGCCAGCGGCAATGGACAGACCATTTTCCCAACGGCGATTTCATGGAAGCGCTGCTCAACAGCTCGTGGGACTGGAACGGTATCCGCCAGCCCTACATGGTCGCGACCGAAAATGACGCGCTCAACGGCATCTGCATGTTGTTCGGCCATCTCCTCAGCGGTACGGCCCAGATCTTCGCCGATGTGCGCACGTACTGGAGCCCTGAAGCAGTCAAACGTGTCTCGGGCCACGATCTCCAGGGCCGGGCAGCGGGTGGCCTCCTCCACCTGATCAACTCCGGTCCCGCCGCGCTCGATGGCGCCGGCCAACAGTCTATCGATGGCCAAGCGGTGATGAAACCCTACTGGGAGATCTCACCTGAAGAAGCCCAGGCCTGCATGGACGCCACAACCTGGCACACTTCCATGGTTGAGTATTTCCGTGGCGGTGGCTGGTCTACACGTTTCCTCACGCGCGCCGACATGCCCGTTACCATGTGCCGCCTCAATCTGGTCAAGGGCTTGGGCCCGGCTTTGCAGATCGCCGAGGGCTGGACTGTAGAACTTCCTGCAGATGTGCATGATGTACTGGACCAGCGTACCAATCCCACCTGGCCTACCACCTGGTTCGTGCCAAATCTCACCGGCTCAGGCGCCTTCACAGATGCCTACAATGTGATGTACAACTGGGGCGCCAACCACGGCGCTTTTGGTTACGACCACTATGGCGCCGACCTGATCACCCTGGCCTCGATGCTGCGTATTCCTGTTTACATGCACAATGTCGATGAGGCCACGATCTTCCGGCCAAGCGCCTGGAATGCCTTCGGCACCGCGAATCGTGAGGGTGCTGACTATCGGGCTTGTGCGAACTTTGGGCCGTTGTATGGGTAGGGCTGATGTGCCCTATCACACCACCTAGAAGTATTGCGTCCTGAACCTGGAATGACGGGTTCAGGACGCCAGATGACCTGATCTGGCCAAGCAAATGCCTCTGGGTCCGCACTTGTTAGAGCGGGATCGCAACGTGAATGAGCGGGGCAAATTGGCTGACATTTTTTGACGCACGGTGGAATGTATGATAACGTTCACGGGAACGGAAACGATAATAATATATACTTCTGACGGTTGCAGGCTTTGACACCAGGATTATCCCACTTAGGACTGAGAATTCGATAACTTGCGGAACTCAACGGCCATTTGGAGCAAGCAGTTTCGCATGTCATTCTGTCCTAAGTCCTTACCTCTCAAGACAGGATGTTCTCGATTGTTGTAGCGTGAAAACCTCCCACGATGTCGTATGTCACCCAATAGCAGACAAAGACCTTCACCAATAAGGCCATCAACTTGTTGCAACTTCGTCAAAATCTCAACAATCTAGTTGTGCAGTCTGGCAAACTGCAGACGGGTCGCGCCCAGTGTACCGGTCTTTCGCCGGGAGAGGTTCCTTTCTAGTTGGATCTCTCTTCACAAGTCTCAATTTATCAAGATACTGAAAACTATGGGAAAGTCTAAAACGGCTGTTCGCCCCCCCGTATACAGGGGGGTTTTGCTCGTTCACACCTGTGTAAACGGGGGCAAAAAATAGCTCAAAAAAGTTTTTCAGAGTTTTCAGCAAGATAAGGTTTGGCACCAATATGAATTTGAATGCACCTGGTCGTAACTTAGTGATCGTGGCAATGGATCATGGGCGAACACACGGTTTCATCGAGGGACTGGAAACTCCAGGTAAGGTGATAGACGAAGTAATTGAAACTGGCGCCGACGCGATAATGACAACTTTCGGAGTGGTCAAACACTTTCGTGAACGACTCATTGGCCGCATTCCCACCATCATGCGGTTAGACGGAGGGCCCAGCCTCTATAGAGAGGATTGGAAAGCATACTCCGAATGGAAGCTGCTGCATTCCGTAGAGGATGCTCTATTACTCGGTGCTGATGCAGTCATCGTAAATCTGTTTGTCGGCATCGAGGCAGAATTGGCGTCCTACCAGGTCCTGGCTCGAGTTGCCGGAGAATGCTTACGCACTAATTTGCCAGTCATCGTCGAGGCAATACCCTGTCCGAGTGAGCGTGTACCCGACCCATTCGCAAACGAGGCAGCGGCATCTGCCGCTCGCCTCGCTTTCGAGCATGGTGCGGACTTCGTCAAGACGTACTACACAGGAGAGGGTTTCGAGCAGGTGATCGGATCCTGCCCTGTGCCGGTGCTCATCGCTGGCGGCCCCAAAATGGACTCTGTCGAGGAGTCTCTACAGGTTGCTTCTGATGCGCTGCAGGCTGGCGCGCGTGGCGTGGTCTTTGGTCGAAACATATGGCAAAGCACCGATGCGGGCGGCGTACTCAGCGCCCTGAAATGCATCGTCCATCATAACGGTTCGGTTAGCGATGCCCTAAAAGAGCTCGCTCAGACATAATACCTTAACATGTACAGGAGGTGAATGTATAGAAAAAATATCATAATCTGTCAGCAAGTTTCGACCCAACATGACGGTAAAAACTTCACAGTATCTCCAGGAGGTAATCCTAAACATGCGTATCACAACTATCCGTGTTTTGATGTTGTTATCTGTATTTGCCCTGCTTGTTGCCGCATGCGCTGCACCAGCGGCAGCACCTGCACCTGAGGCAGTCGAGGAGGCTGCCCCTGAACCTGAGGTTGTCGAAGAACCGGTAGAAGGAGAAACCTATGCTTCAGAGGTCGAAGCTGGCGAGCTACTGCCACCTATCGTGGCAGAACCTTGTGGTGACGACTGCCCCTTTGATGGGCAGACTGTAACCGTGATCGTCAACACTGCTGGCGAGAAGGGTCCCATCTCCGGCCCCTTTTATGAGGTCCGTGATGAATTCGAGGCTGCGACCGGCGCCACATTGGAAATCGTCGAAGTTCCCTTCGCCGAACACTTCCCTAAATTGATGACTGATATGACCACTGAAACTGGTCAATACGACACGTCCATCGCCGGCGCCTGGTGGCTAGGCGACCTGGTTGGTGGCGACTTCATCCTCCCCTACGACGACTTCTACGATGATCCCCAATTCCCCGAGTGGGATATCGAAGACACCCAGCCTGGCCCCCGCGATCTCCTGACCTACGGCGGCCAGAAATACATGATCGCTAACGATCACGATGGGCAGGTGATGTACTATCGCCGCGACCTGCTGGAGGATGCTGAGCACCAGGCCGCCTTCGAGGCGGAGTACGGCTACCCGCTGGGCGTGCCTCAGACCTGGGCGCAGTTCCGGGATGTGGCTGAATACTTCGACGGTAAGGATCTGAACGGTGACGGCACGCCGGACAATGGCCTTACCATGCATCTGAAGGTGGGTGGACAAGGCATGTTCCACTTTATGTCCTTCGCTGCTCCTTTCGTTATCGGCCCCGAGAATACGAACCTCTTCTGGTTTGATCCGGAGACTATGGCGCCGCTACTGGATAGTCCTGGCCATATACGTGCTATGGAAACCCTAATCGATCTGGTTCAGTTTGGGCCTGAAGCCATGATGGCCTGGAGCCTTGGTGAGGCCTGGGATCACTTCTTGCGCGGTGAAGCTGCTCTCACCTTTACCTGGGGTGACCTGGGCGCGCTGGCACAGCAAGAAGGCAGCCAGGTGCTTGGAAAAACCGGCGCCGCTCCCATGCCCGGCACGAATGAGTATTACAACATCAACACCGGCGAATGGGTAGAGACTGAGGAACCCAATCTTGTTGGTAACACGACGGGTGGTTCGTGGGCAGGCGTCATTTCCAAGTTCTCCGATGCGCCCGAGGCAACCTATTACCTGTTGGCTCTCATGGCCACCGAGCCCAAATCACTGACCTACGCTGCCCGTGGTTGGGACGGTGTGGATCCGGGTCGCTTCAGCCACTACCTACCACCTGATGGCACTGCCTCGATCGAGGAGTACCTGGCGGCTGGCTGGGACGAGGCCGACATTCGTGACTACACCAAAGCCTACTTCGACAACTTCAGCAATCCCAATCAGTTCCCCTACTTGCGCATACCCGGCACTTTCGAGTACTGGACAGCACTCGATATCCACCTCTCCGAGGCCGCGACGGACCAGCTGACACCGGAAGAAGCACTACATGCAACGGTAGCTGACTTCGAGCAGATCACTGACCGCCTAGGCCGAGAAGATCAGTTGGAAATCTACAAGACCTCCCTAGGCCTAGAGTAAAACCCCTCCGCAGATTCATCTCTTGGACTGGCAGGCCTCTCCCACACGGGATGCTTCATGTAGGGCTGCCAGTCCTACCGCAAACTTACTATTGGAAGGAGAACTGCATTGAGCCAGGCGAATGACGGTCTCCAACCCGCTCTGGACGCAACAGCCGAGACGGCGGTAGCCGACCGAACCACAGGACGGACAGACCGAACCAAGTCCTTCTTTATTGTACCTGCCGTTGTTTGGATCATCGCGTTTACGATCTTTCCCCTCTTATACGCGCTCTACACCAGCGTGTGGAGCTATCGTTTCGGCAAAATCAATCAATTTGTAGGACTCGATAATTACGGGCGATTGTTCACAGATAGTAACCTGCATTCTGGTCTACGAGTCACGCTGGTTTTTGTCACCGTCACCGTTTTCGTCGAGATGATACTAGGCTTCGGACTGGCGGTCTTGTTGAATCGTGAGATGCGTGGAAAAAACATCTTACGGGCAATCATGATTCTACCGCTATTCGCGACACCTGTTGCCGTGGGCTATCTTGGCATTACTTTGTACTACGAACGTAACGGCCCCATCAACTCCCTTGTTCGATTCCTACTTGGTTCAGGACATGATGTTCCTTGGCTATCCGACCCTTCATGGTCGTTGATCTCAGTGATGATCCTGGACATCTGGCAATGGACCCCTTTTGTTTTCCTGGTCTGTCTGGCGGCCTTGCAAGGGCTACCTCAGGATCTATATGAGGCTGCCCGCGTGGACGGGGGCTCAGGTCCTCAGTTGTTCCGATACATTACCCTACCTCTGATGGCACCCATTCTCTGGTTGATCCTCCTTTTGCGGGTAGTAGAGGCCTTTAAGGTGTTCGATATCCCTGCCAGCCTGACCCTCGGCGGACCTGGGCGCGCCACGGAAGTCTACAGCCTCTTCACTTATCGCACAGCTCTACGGTTCTTTGACCACGGTTACGCTGCAGCTCAAGGATTCCTGTTGCTGGTTATCGTTATGCTGATCGTTTCATTGCTCTTTGGCCGTATCCGCGGCCTCTACGAAGAGTCGGTTTGAGATTATGCGACAAACGTCTTTGACTTATGCAGGTCGAATAGTCGTGATCGGTGTGATTATCATAATGCTGATCTGGGTATTATTCCCCTTCTATTGGGCTTTTCTTAACTCCATCAAGAAACCGGCCGAAACATTTCAGCCCACATGGATTCCTTTTCTGCAATTCAAACCCACGTTGGATCACTGGAAGGCTGAACTAGCCATTCCCGAAATCCGCCGGGCACTGCTGAATAGCACCATCATTTCGCTCGGCGCAGCTACCTTAGCCACAATTCTGGGAACCCTGGCCGCATATGCCTTGGCACGCTTCCATTTCACCAGGCCGAGAAACGGGTCCCTGACCACATGGTTTCTTTCCCAACGGGTGCTGCCCCCCGTGGTCGTAGTCGTACCGTTTTTCCTGCTGATGCGGCAACTGAGATTGCTGGATTCTGTGTGGGCGCTTGTTTTACTGAACGCGACCTTTCTTCTCCCCTTCCCGGTCATTATCCTGAGTCAGATGTTTCGGGAGTTGCCCATCGAGCTTGAAGAAGCAGCTCTGGTGGATGGCGCCAATCGTTTACAGGTGTTTACCAGGATTGCCTTGCCGTTGGTGGTGCCAGGTTTGGTGGCTACATGGATCATCTGCATGGCCTTCAGTTGGAATGAGTTTCTCTTTGCCTTGACCCTCACCAGCAAGTCTGCTATTCCCATGCCGGTCATGATTGCCGGAGCAGAACACACCCGCGGGGTGCAATTCTGGTTTGTCGGAGTGCGGGTTCTACTGACGATGTTGCCGCCAACAATCCTGGCGCTTTTGGCGCAACGGTATATTATCCGGGGACTGACGCTAGGCGCCGTAAAGGGGTAGTGTGGATGGCTATCGAGCCAGTCCTTGTCGGCGTAGACGTTGGCACCACCAACATCAAAGCTGTTATTTTTGATCTCCGTGGAAAGGCCGTGGCTAAGGCTACGGCGCCGACGCCTACTCGTTATCCCAAACCAACCTGGGCCTGTTACAATCCCGAGGAGCTGTGGCAACGAACCGTAACGGCGCTGCAGCAAGCGACCAGCATGTTGGACGATACGCATCTTGTTGTCAGCATCGCTGTGGCCAGCATGGCAGAAACCGCGGTGCCCCTGGATAGTAGCGGTCTGCCCACGTATGAAGCCGTTGCCTGGTTCGATAGGCGCGCCCGACCCCAGGCTGAATGGCTTGACCACGTCATCGGTCGGGACCGTCTTTTTGCAATCAGCGGGCTTTCGCTTCAACCTATTTACGGTCTCTGCAAACTGCTTTGGCTCAAACAGAACGAGCCGGCAGTTTTCAAACGCACCGCTCTTTGGCTCAACGTTGCCGACTATATCGCATTCCGTCTGTCGGGTATCGCGGCAACCGACTACTCTCTGGCGTCACGCATCTTGGCCCTTAACCTGGGCAAGTTGGAGTGGGATACAGATCTATTACGAGAGATCGGCGTTCCAAGCGACATCATGGCCCCATTGCGTCCCAGCGGTACCCGCTTAGGGCAAATCCGACCGCAAGCTGCTAAGGCAACGGGACTACCTGCCGGTACTCAGGTGGTGGTTGGAGGTCACGATCATATATGCGGAGCCCTGGCAATCGGCGTTACAGAGCCCGGTTCGATGCTTGATTCCATTGGTACGAGCGAGGCCATCTTTCTACCGATAGATCGTCCTATGGCTGATCCCCAACTAGGTCGCCAGGGTTTTGCTCAAGGAGTCCATGCCATAGCGGATCGTTACTACGTGTTGGGCGGGCTGTATACATCCGGCATCTGTTTGGAATGGTTCCGGGATATTCTGGACGGTGATGTGGACTACGCTCGCCTTAGTTCTGAAGCTGAAAGGGTAGCACCAGGGAGTATGGGCGTCTGTTTTGTACCCCACCTGCGAATGGCAAACACACCTCATGCGGACCCGCTCGCTCGGGGTGCGTTCATTGGTCTTTCTACCGACACAGGGCGTGGAGTACTTTTTCGAGCCATTTTGGAGGGGATTGCCATGGAAGTCCGCAGCTTAATCGAAGCGCTTATGTCGCAGTCGGACATTGCCTTGCATGATATCCATGCTATCGGTGGTGGAACCCAAAGCAGCTTGTTGATGCGTATTAAAGCAACGGCGCTAAACCAGACGATCGTCATTCCAGATGTGGAAGAAGCCGTAGCGTTGGGGGCTGCGATCTTGGGTGGACTAGGTACCAATATCTACAGTGATGCTGCCGAAGCCCTCAGCGCAATAGAGTACTCAAAGATCTCCATAGATCCATCACCTGATCTGGTGGGCCTATATAACGCCAGCAATTCCCGAAGTGTGAAACTGTACGATGAAGAGGCATGATCAGGATTGGTTTTCGTAAAGAATTGGCATACAATTGCGGAGTAGCAGCTCGAATATGGGTTTGTAACTGTCACAT
>PIVW01000237.1 GCA_003353825.1 Chloroflexota bacterium | reverse complement strand
TACGTACCGGCGCCTATGGCAGCATTACCCGGCGCACCTACGGCGTTCTTGGTGATACCGTCAATCTGTCCGCGCGACTGATGTCAGCGGCTAAACCAGGACAGATATTAGTCAGCGACATAGCGCGCGAATCCACCGGCGCCATGTTCACCTGGGAGCGTCTGCCAAATGTGCGGGTCAAAGGCAAACGAGAGCCGGTTTCTCTTTCGCGACTGGTCGGCCTCACAGGTTTGGCAAAAGGGTATCGCCAGGAGTTGAAGTACCAGCTGCCTATGGTGGGGCGCCAGGCCGAACTCTCCCTCGCAGAAGAGAAAATCACTCAGGTTCTGGCCGGAAACGGACAGGTTCTCGTTATCTCTGCCGAAGCGGGCATGGGAAAAACGCGGCTGCTTGGCGAGATCGTGCCTTTAGCAGAGGAACGTGGACTGACAATACTTGCCGGCGAATGCCAATCGTACGGCACCCACACCAGCTACCTGGTGTGGCAATCTACATGGAGTGGATTCTATGGTCTGACGCATTCGATGTCTCTGTCGGAGATGATTGCCCACCTGGAAACCGAGTTGCAACGACTCGATCCCTCGTTGCTGCCACGCCTGCCTTTGTTGGAGGCCGTGCTCAATATCTCGATTCCCGACAACGCACTTACCTCCTCTTTGGACGCCAAAGTGCGCAAAGCATCACTTGAAGACCTTCTCTTACGCTGCTTGCGTATACAAGCTCGTGTCCAGCCCTTGGTATTGGTGCTAGAAGACAGCCAGTGGATTGATCCCCTCTCCAGTGATCTAATCGAGGTGCTTGCAAACGGCCTGGCCGATCTACCCGTGATGATGCTTATAGTGCAGCGACCTCCTGACCAGCAGCGGCTGCAAATGCCGGACATCACCCACTTGCCTTATTACACCGAGATCCAGCTAAATGAGTTTACCCTCGAGGAGGCCGAGGAGCTCATCTCACTGAAACTGGCCCAGTACTTTGGCGATACAGCGGTGGAGACAGCCCTGGTCGAGCGCGTGACCGAACATGCAGACGGAAACCCCTTTTACATCGAGGAATTGTTAAACTATTTACACGACCTTGGCATAGATCCTTCCGATACCGACGCCCTGGCGACACTAAAGCTCCCTGAAAGCATCCACAGCCTGGTGCTGAGTCGCATCGATCAGCTGGGTGATGATGAAAGAGTTACACTGAGGGTCGCAAGTGTGATTGGCCGCATGTTCCAGGCCGCTATGGTTTGGGGTGTCCACCCGCATGAAAAGGAGATGCATCGCATACACCAACATCTCGACAACCTCAGCAAACTGGAACTCACGCCTCTAGAGATGCCAGAACCGGAGTTTGTGTACCTGTTCAAACATGTGATCACCCAACAGGTGGCTTATGAGAGTCTGCTCTATGCCACCCGCTCTATGCTCCATGAACAGATCGGCAAACATATCGAGAAGATATATGTTGACACGCTGGACCAGTATCTGGATCTGTTGGTACATCACTACGAACACAGCGAAAATACTGAAAAGAAACGTGAGTACTTATTGAGGGCAGGAGATGCCGCTCAGAAGAATTATAATTTAAGATCAGCTATCACGTACCTTGAAAAAAGTCTGGATCTATTAGAGGACCGTTTGCTGATTGATACGCGCCTCAAGCTGGGCAAAGTCCTGGAACTGTCCGGTTCTTGGGACGAAGCGAGTGATCACTATGAGATGGCCCTCTCAGAAGCCCAGACAATTGACGATCAGGGGGCGGTAGCGTGGTGCCAGACTGCTCTGGGCGATCTCTCGCGCAAGCAAAACCAATACGAGACTGCGGAGTCGTGGCTGGCACAGGCTCAACAGACATTTGAAGCCATGGATGATAAAGTCGGTATCGGGGAGGTCTTGCATCATGCCGGCACCCTGGCCGACACACAAGGCAATAAGGTTGTGGCGAATCAACGATATACCGAGAGTCTGGCGGTACGGCGAGAGTTGGGGGATCGAGAGAATGAGGCAAGTCTGTTAAGTAATCTTGGTATCGTAGCCCGTAGTTTAGGCAATCGGGATGCAGCGCACAACTATTACGAAGAAAGCCTGGCCATTCGCGAGCAGATCGATAACCGTTGGGGTATTGCCGTATCACTCAATAACTTGGGCAACATGGTCATCGACAGTGGTGACTTCGCCAAAGCCCAGGCCTTGCTGGAACGCTCACTGGAGATCTGGCGCGAGATCGGAGAGCACTGGGCCACTACCAACACCCTCCACAATCTGGCTAACGTGGGGCGAGAAGAAGGTGATTTCGAGGCGGCATATGGACTGTATGCTGACTCGATCGAGCGTTGGCAGGAACTGAACGACCGTTGGGGCATCAGCTATTGGTTGGAGGATGTAGGCCTCTACCACGCCTTGCAGGGGGCGCCGGAACGGGCTTTACAACTATTAGCCGCCGCCGCTACGCTGCGGGAAACCATCGGCGCTCCTAGACCACCCGCTTACCAGCAGCAGCTCGAGGAACGTATAGCTTCGGCGGTAGAGAGTTTGAGCGAAGCGGAGCAGCAGGCTGCGACGGCTGCTGGTTCCGCCCTGAACATGGAACAGGCCATTGAACTGCTGTAGCGGCAACAAAGACCAGCATGATGATCTCCCAAGATTTCGATGGTGCTATAGCCTGTGCCAGTACACGCATGACTCGCGAGTTGGCGCCTGAACTAACCTACCACAACCTCGCTCACACATTCAGCGAAGTCCTTCCGGCTGCCAGGTACCTGGCCATCAACAGTGGACTTAAGGAGAGCGATGTTCAACTGGTGGCCGTCGGCGCGGCCTTTCACGATATCGGCTGGGTGATTCAGGGCCCAATGCACGAGACAATTGGCGCCACGATCGCTCGTGAGACGCTGCCTGCCTATGGGTTTTCGCCCGATGATATCGAAGTGATCTCTGGCATGATCCTGGCCACACCCCACAGCGTTAACCCCACCAATCTGCTCGAACAAATCCTGGTTGATGCAGATTTAGATGTATTGGGTCGGGCGGATTTTTGGCAGCGTAATGCAGCCTTGCGCACTGAATTAACCACCAATGGTACAGGTATGACCGACGAGGTGTGGTATCGCCAGCAATTGCAGTTTTTACAATCCCACCACTATTACACGCAACGCGCACGTCAATTGCGCGATGAACAGAAATGTCTGCACATTATTGAATTCAGCCAGCGGCTCCAGCGTGCAACAGCGGCCAATCGATTGGCATGACTCAAGCATTCTCTCTTCGAAATCCGTGATGTACCGTGTTCTTCCGTGTTCTCAACATTATCTGTATTGTGCGCAGTCTTAGCTGCTTTTCGATGCTACCTAAAACGTACGGTTGTTTCTTATGAAAAATCCATTGCAATCAAACCCGCTATTCGCAAAATTAGACGAGAACACGCTTCAAAGTTTGGAAAGCGAGCTCACAACTATCTCACTGGCAGCCGACGACCTGCTCATCGAGCAGGGTAAAGCTGGTGATAGCTTGTACGTGTTGGTCTCAGGTCGATTAGGGGTGCGTATCAGACAAGCCCAAGGCCCGGATGTCTTCATCGACGAACTGGAGCCCGGGGCCATCATCGGAGAGATGTCTTTACTGTCGGGACGACCAAGAACGGCCACTGTATTTGCTTTAGAGGATGCAACGGTGGTATGTCTGTCACATGAGGGTTTTGAACGGGTGGTGCAGCAATACCCTGACTTGATCGAGCAGTTCAGCGAAATCATGCTGCCACGCTGGCAGCGAACGCATGTGGCTGAGATAATTACGAACCTGGTTGGACATATCTCTGTGGAAGCGCTACATGATCTGCAGGACCGCATCGAATGGCGCCGCCTGCAAAGAGATGCCGTTCTCTTCCACCAGGGAGATCCCGGAGATTCATTTTATATCGTCGTCAATGGCCGCCTGAGAATCTGGTCGACGGATCCTGATGGAAAGGAGACCAGACTTGATGAAATTGCAGCGGGCGAATACGTGGGCGAAGAAGCGCTCATTGCCGACGACGTACGGGTGGCGTCGGTAAGCGCCATCCGAGAAACTGACCTCGTGAGAATCTCCCGCTCACTTTTCGAAGAGTTAGTGATACAATATCCACAGATCATGCTTGCACTGATGCGTGTCGTTGTAAGACGACAGCAGAAGAGGTTGATCAGCTATACGCCTCCAAGTCCGACCCATACATTTGCCCTGATTCCGGCCAGCGCAACCGTACCGCTTCATGATTTTGCACGACAGTTATGCGACGTGCTTGCCAACTTTGGCCCGGCATCGCTACTCAGCGCCGAACGCTTCGATCAACAATTCGGCAGGCCGGGGGCCTCACAAACGCCAGCGAATAACCCATGCAGTATCGCCATCTTGGGATGGCTGGCCGAACAAGAGGCTAACCATGACTTCATCTTGTTCGTAGCAGATCCCGAGTGGTGTCCGTGGACGAGGAGATGTTTGCAACAGGCTGATCGCGTGCTCATTGTCGGCCGGGCCGACGAAGATCCCAAACCTGGACCGCTGGAACTTGCCATCCGTGAGCGAGAGATCTCGACGAAACAAGACCTCGTTCTCCTTCATCCACCAAAAACCATTCGCTGCCGCGGCACGGCACGCTGGTTGTCAGAGCGACAGATAGATCTCTTCTATCACGTGCGCCTGGGCGATGGGGAACATATGCAAAGGCTCGGCCGCAGGCTGGCAGGAAAGGCGTTTGCCCTTGTACTGGGCGGAGGAGGCGCCAGAGGGCTTGCCCACATTGGCGCCATCAAGGCCCTGGAAGAAAATGGCATCCCCATCGACGTAATTGGCGGCACCAGCATGGGGGCCCTTATAGCAGGGGGGTATGCGATGGACATGAACGTCGATGAGATAGTCCACTATGCTTCTTTGATGGAAAACTTTTCGGAACTCTTGGACTTAACAATACCCCTGGTTTCTTTTCTGAAGTCTGAAAAGACTGTTCGTTTTCTGGACGGTGCCTGCGGGGATATCCAGATAGAAGATCTGTGGCGAAGCTATTACTGTGTCTCCAGTAATATCATCGAGCCAGAAGCAAAGATCCACACCACGGGAATCCTAAGACGGGCGATCCGCGCCAGTATTGCCATACCTGGTATATTTAGCCCCGTCCTCTACGAGGATGGTGTACACGTGGATGGTGGCATTATCAATAATTTCCCCGTCGATGTCGCTCGTGAATTGTGCCCCCGTGGTACCGTCATCGGCATCGACATTCCCAATGGCGATGAGGGAGACTATGATTTTGGGGATCATCATTCTGGTTGGGAGGCGCTTAAGCAACATGTTGTGCGCAGGAATCAAGCCCCTTCTGCGCCACCCATACACCTCACGATCATGCTATCAGTCTTGGTGAACAGTTTGATGCACAGACGTGAGATGATGGAGTTGGCCGATCTCGTGGTTTCACCGCCCGTCGAACACATAGGCCTTTTAGAGACTAAAAAACTTTGGGAAGCCATCGACATTGGCTATGATACGACCCGGCATGCACTAAGTAACGGGCAGTTAAACGAGCCAAATAGTATCCTTAATCAAGCGGTAGCCGCTGCCTCCCAACGATCCATTCCTTGCTGAAGAATCTGCTGCAGCTCGCGGGCAATGGGTAGTAGCGAAAGCCCCCACAAAAGGTAAGCTGTGCCGTGTAGCAGGCCGTAGGCGGGTGTTACAAAAATGCTCAGCCACAAGAATATGCTGCCCAGGTTGACCATCACAAGGCTGAACCAGTTGCCTCCTAGATGGGCTGGCTGGCTGGATTGCAGCGCTCGCATAAAGAAATAGGGAATCAGGGCATAGCCCACCTGCAAAACCCAGCCGTAGATCAGAGCCTGTGGCGCATTCGCCTCTACGCCGATGCCGGATATACCCGGTATGCCCAGAATGACAAAGGGAGCGGTCAGCACCGGGGCAAAAATCCAGAAGTAGGCCGAAATCAGGTGCAACATGCCCGGCGTCCAGGCTGTGCGGTCGCCGAGAAGGGGCTTGACCACGTTTAGAAGCAGCCACACAGTTGCCACGAGGTGCATCAGAAGGCCGGGAACGGTGAAGTACAGACTTCCGGTCCATGGTCCCAGGGTCAAACCTAACGCGCCTAGCGTCATCAGCCAAAAGATGGGCGTGATGGAACGCGGCCAGGCCAGGGGACGGCCGGCAAATCCACGACAACCGTCGATGATCAGTCCTGCAAACACCAGAGACATGAAACCCCAATTGTTGGCGTGGATATGGACTTCGACAGCCACCTTTATACGCAAAAGACTGGGCAGTCCCATCCACAGACCTGTACCAATAAAAATGCCAAACAACAAGTACAGCAGACCTGCTATGTAGAATTTTCGGCCGCTGTGGGGATTGACTGGTTGAGTGTCGCCCACCACCTGTGGTTCACCAACCACCTGTGGTTCACCAACCGCCTGTGGTTCACCAACCGCCTGCGGTTGACCAACCGCCTGCGGTTGACCCTGCCGGCGCAAGGCATAAAGCTGAATCGCAAGCAATGTCGTGGCGATAAAGACCAGCGTCCCGCCGGTAAAGATCACGGCCATGTTCATCGTGGGGATACCGTACAAAAGCGCCAATATGCCCAGATTAAGTGTCAGCCACATATCCCAACGGAATTTGGGGCGCGGCAGGTTGGCGCGCAGGGCGACCAGCAGGGGGGATAAGGCAAAGATAAACTGTGTCATGACGCCCAACGTGATGATATGGATCCGCATCCAGCGTAGGCCGTTGACCCACGGGATCAATTCATAACTTGTTAGCGAAGCATCCAGGGCGCCTAAGACGGCCAGAAAAACGTAGAGTAGAATTGTAAAAAAGTATGGATTGAACATGGCGATCTCCTTTTTGGGTTAATTGATTGATGGCGAAACATGGCCTACTTGGCGACCCCCTGGGCTACCTTGCAGCGCTTGCGTTGCCACCTGGTCAAGTAAGGGATAAAGATAAGATAAACTCCACTGATAGCCAATAGCAACATCAGAATAGATTGAAATTGCTCTAGTTACTGTGGCAGGTGTTCGGCGGTGTTTCCAGTACATTTCGCGATAACTGCAATAGGGATCGCTATAGCCGTTGGCACTGCGATCCAGCGGTGAATTTTGCGTGTCCACTTGTTGAAGAATCTCGCATCACCCTATCATACGCTGTGCGCCGCACCTATTCCACGACTTTTGTCGGATTTTGGAGAAAGAGGGGACAGGGCAGCATCGATTCAACCCTACTGCCTATTGACTCGCGTGTGATCAATCACTAAAATAGTTAGTACAGGCGCGAAGGTGTATTCCTTTTGACGCTGGGGGATTCATCGTTGCGCCGGGCGGAACTTATGATACATGCCTGCTGATTTGTCAGGAGGGAGAACATGAGGGTTCGATTATTTGTGGTTTTGTTGGTAAGCAGTTCCAGGAACATAACAATCTAAGACTAATAAAACGTGATGCGTGATGCGTAATGACTCACGCCTATATCCTCACGTTTTACGTTTCACGCAGGACTTGGGAACAATTGGAGATTGTGGATATCTATCATGAGCTGCCTCAAAGGTTGAGCTATTGGAGCATTGTCTCGTACAATCACATCTCAATCTCTCAGTCGGAGGCGTCGTTCTGTGCCAGAAACTATCTAGCGATTGCTCCCAGATTGAGCTGAGAAAATCAGGCCCCACTGGGGCAGGTCGCAGGTGTGAGTTCAGTTGCAGACAAAGTGTTGAACTTGCCACACACATCGACAAAAAATTGTCGATCATTTCACCTAAGCACCTGGCGATTATTCTAGACTTCGCTGGTATAAATGACTTGGTGATGAAGTGATCACCTTGCCACCTTGTCACCCCCTCCCCTTGTCAGATGAGGGCTTTTTACACCCGTCTCACGCGGCGAATATCGCTGTGTGGATGGGCAGGTGTTAGAAGAGCGAGCGGCCTATACGCTGGACGATGTCATAGCCGAGATCGACGCCCTGCCTACGCCTGAAGAATTGGAGGCGCAATTCGACGAAACCGCCGCTTACGACAAGTTTATCGCCGAGCACCGGCATTGGCAGGAACTTATGGACGATATCCTCTGGTGTCCTGCCTATTGGGACATCATCCCCAAGGCACTATGGTACCACGAATATGGCTACGAAAACGCATTGCTGCTACCGGCCCTCTATCCTGAACACGAACTGAAGTTGCTGAACTACGGCGCTGCAAAAGGCCGCCAGAAAGCGAGCTTGATCGCTAGAGCTATCCGGGAGGGCGTGCACCCCAAGGGCATCCTCTGTGGAGAAGATCTTTGTTCGCAACGCGGGCCACTGGTGTCGCCAGACCTTCTACGCCGGGAGTACTTCCCCAGGGTGGAATATGTCTTCGAGCCATTGCTGGAAGCGGGCGCGCAATTGGTCTGGCACGGCGATGGCGACTACCGCCCCCTGGTAGATGATGTTTTGGCCTGTGGTGCAGCCGGCCCGCAGGGTTTTCAGGGCGAATGTGGGATGCTGTTCTCGAAAGTAATTGGTAATCCTTTATGTCAATTGCCCGCCCAACCCGATCCGCACAGGAAATCGAATGAAACTCGCTAGTAGGATTGTTACATCATCATGAATGGCTCTTTGGGACTTCGCGTGACGATCACGAATTTCAGTCGATGATGCCCCCACACCTAGTGGCTGGTTGTGTTAAACGTCTAGATATCGTGCGAGGAAAATCCGCATCACGCGA
>PIVW01000236.1 GCA_003353825.1 Chloroflexota bacterium | reverse complement strand
AGACATGGGGCCGCCCAATATCTATACAGCACCTCCATCGGGTTTGAGGAGATCAAGCATCAGGCGGATCGTGGTTGTCTTTCCGGCGCCGTTGGGGCCCAGTAAACCAAATATCTCACCTGGCGTGACCTCGAACGATACATCGGCCACAGCTCGCGTCGCACCAAATGATTTCGAAATATGTGAAACTTCAACCGTGTTCATTATCACACTGCTCCTTCAAGCTGGGTGATAGAAATCTGATTTAACCAAAACAACTGTACAATCAGGATATCAAATATCGCTATGTCCAACATGACCAGATCCTCCTGGGAATCTGACAGCGAATGACCAGGTTGTCAGGTTGGGATTGGTATTAGGTGAGCGACACATTCAAGCCACGCGGCTCTCGACCGAGATTTCAGCCTTCTGATAGGCGATGATAACATTCAGCAGACTGTCGGGGGGAATAGCTTTGCTGATAAAGGCATCAGCGCCTGAAGCCAAGGCGATTTGCTCTCTTTCGGGCCTGCTGCTCAAGGCAATGACATGTACTCGCGGACAATAGAATCTTAGATTCATCAACGTTTGGGTGGGATCCATTTCTGGCAGTTCCCAGTCGAGCAACACCAGTTCTGGGCAGACCGCTTTGGCCATTGCCAACATTTCTTCGACATTTTCTGCTTCGCCAATGACGCGTAAACCGGGTTTCCGTTCTAGCAGGACACGGAGTGCAAATCTAACTTTTGCTGTATCGTCGGCCAGAAGTATGCGCATGAGAAAGAGCCTCATTGTGTGATCATCGAAATTTCTCCTTCACTTGAAAACAGTATAAATAGAAAAATCCCCAGACGCATCGGGTGTCTGGGGAATGTAAGTATTAGCCAGATGGCTAGGTTCCAACCGCTATACCAGATACCCACTTGATGGTAGCCCAAGGTCTCCTGGACCAATTGCACGATCTGTTCGAGCAGTTCGTTGATGGCCAGGATCGATGTGATACGGCTGCCCGCTTCGCTGATCGCTCTAAACTGCTCAGCCCGGCGCTGTTCCCCTTTGAAACGCTGTGTGTTCTCGATGGCGATGGCAGCACGTTGGGCCAATGCTGTGAAAGTCGCCTTTCATCAGCGGCAAAGTGATGCGTTGATGTATAACTGACATTGAACACCCCAAAGATCTCGTCATCCTTCTTGATGGGCAGGTGCATGAATGAATGGATACCCTCGGCTAAAACGGCCTGAACGGTGTCTGGACGCTCGTTTTCCCGCCATGGATTATCAACAGCGTCTTCCGAAACAACCGCTTCACCGCTTGTTGCTACATGGCCTGTAATACCTTCATCTCGCTCGAACATAAGTGCTCTCATCGAGCTTTGGCTGAACCCTCGGGCAACGCAGGCATAAAATCGATTACGTGCATCATCCCAGACCAAGACCACGCTCTTATCTGCCTTGAGTATATCCACAGCGATATCAACCAGTGCTTGCAGAACCTCGTCGAGTTGCAGGTGGCTATACAGCTCTTCGTCAGCCCTGAACAGCGCCTCCAATTCGTGCCTGCGCTGCTCAATCTCATGGGTACGCTCCTCCACCTGAACTTCCAGCTCATCACTGCGCGCCTGGATGTTGTAAACGCGTTGGCGATAGCCGGCAATGACAGCAGCGGCAAGAACGAAAAATGTGGCCGCGATAAACCAAGTCGTCTGCCAAAAAGGTGGTACGACGACAACTTCGAGCGAAGTACCTTGTTCGTTCCATATACCATCATTATTCGAAGCCTTCAGCTTTAGGGTATAGGTTCCTCCGGGCACATTCGTGTAACGGCCAAAACGATTGGCGCCAATAGTGTTCCATGTTTCGTCAAAGCCTTCGAGCATGTATGCATATTGGTTTCGTTCGGGCTGATTATCGCTAAGCGCGGCGAATTCAAATTCGAAGAAATTATTCGGCCATTCGAGGGTTACGCTTCGGACATTTTCCAATGCGACATCTACCTCGACAGGTTGTGTGCCTTGGGTCAGTGACGTAACCACAACGGGTGGTGCGCTGAAATTATCTTGAATAAGGCAAT
Organism: Chloroflexota bacterium; assembly: GCA_003353825.1. Next base: position 6,678 of record PIVW01000236.1, on the reverse strand, counting down.
ACCTTCGCCGAAATTGAAGAAAGCTCTTTGCGGCAGACTCGTGACCAATTTCACCCCACATCAGGGCAAATATCGAACAAAAATAGGGATGAATGCCTTGAAAACGATCAGTTTTTGACACTTTCTCTCCACCAAATTGTCTGTTTTGGTGCCGTAACGAAATTGGCGAAGGTATTAACTTTGACTCCCCATTACGCGTATGCTAAACTACATGTGAACGTTAACGGGAACGATAACGACCAGCTTCAGCATCAACGCTTAAACAAACAGACCATCCCCAGAACTTGACTCACATGTGATAACTTTGCCCTTCAAGCCTTCTAAAGTACAGCCCTGATGAAACACCGAGAACGCGTCGAAATGGCGCTAAATCATGAACGGCCTGACCGCTGCCCTATGCAGATCAGCTTTACACCTGAATTTGCAGACAGGCTGCGCGCCGATATGGCGATTCAGGGGCAAACTGTGCACAACCCGCACGGAGGCGGCAATACCTATGCCCTGGAACGGGCGCTGGGCGAGGACATGTTGTTGACCTCGGTGGGCTGGGCGAATTCCTACTACATGGATACAAAGCCCTATACCGATGAGTGGGGCATTGCCTGGAATCTACAACCTTATGACACGGTCTTTGGCGCCGGCCATTACACCGAGATCGCTGGTCATCCCCTGGCCGATGACGACACCCTTGCCGGTTACCGGCCTCCTGACCCCAACCGCCCCGAACTCTACACCGATTCTGAGCGCATGATCGAGGAGTTCCAAGAGGAATACTGGATCGTCGGTGTCACGGTCACAACAATCTTTGAAACGGCCTGGGCTCTACGAGGCCTGGAACAGATGATGCTAGACATGGCATTGGACCCTGATCTGGCTAATTCCATTTTGGATATCCCTTACCATTACCATCTGACCGCTGCCAAAAAACTGGTCGAGATGGGTGTCGATATGATCTGGAGCGGAGACGATGTCGGTTCGCAACATGCTATGTTGATCTCACCGGACATGTGGCGCAAATTCCTCAAGCCGCGCATGGCAACGTTTGTGTCCGACCTCAAAGCCATCAATCCCGATATCAAAATCGCCTATCACAGCGATGGCGATATCCGCCCTATCATCTCCGAACTAATCGAAATCGGCATCGATGTACTTAACCCCATCCAACCCTTGAGCATGGACCCGGCTGAGATTAAAAGATCGGTCGGTAACAAACTTTGCTTTTGGGGTACGATAGACGAGCAGCACACGCTCCCCTTTGGCACAGCCGCTGATGTCGAGGCGGAGGTACGCGAACGCTTGCGCACGGTGGGACAAAAGGGTGGTTTAATCCTCGCTCCCACTCACCATGTTCAATTGGATACGCCGCTAGAAAATTTCTGGGCAATGGTCAACACAATACTTCATACACCTTAGGACAGAAAATTCAATAACTTGCGGAACTCTTCCGCCATTTCAGAGAGCAATTCGGCAAGTTATTCTGTGCCAAGTCCTTATTCAAATCCGAGCTGAGTCTCATATGTCAAAACAAGAACAAGATTGGTGGAACATGGAGATTATGGGCATGCCGGACTTCGACATGTCGATGAAACGGATTCATGCGTGGTTCGAAGGTGAAATCCTGGACCGGCCACCTGTGCGTTTTGTAGCACATAATGCATTTCTGGAAATGGCGCAAGACAAAATGGCAGATATGACAGCGGCGGAGCGACAGGCATGCTGGTTTGATGTGGAATATCAGGTAAATATCTTCGAGAAATCAATCGCTGGCCAGAAGTTCAATGGCGAGACTTTCCCTGTCTTTTTCCCAAACCTGGGGCCGGATGTCTATGCCGGATTCTTTGGTACAGAACTGGAATTCGGTGAAGTCACATCCTGGTCGATACCGCTGATCGAGCGATGGGATCAGGTTGAGCAGCTCCAACTCGACATGAATCACGTCTATTTCAAGAAAATCGAAGAATTGACAACCCATGCCTTGAATAACTGTACGGGCAGATATCTGGTAGGCTATACTGATATACATCCTGGATTGGATTGCGTGGCCGCCTGGCGAAACCCCCAACAATTATGCATCGACATGATAGATAGTCCGGAGCAGGTCAAGCTTCTGGTGCATCTGGCCATCAGCAACTTTGAACCGGTCTATGATCATTTTGATCGCGCTCTCAAACAAGCTGGCCAGCTCTCGGTCACCTGGATGGGCATCCCCACCTTTGGCCGCTTGCATATTCCAAGCTGCGATTTCTCCACCATGATCTCGCAGGATTTCTTTAACGAGTTCGGTCTCCCACTCTTGCAACGTGAAGTCAAGACCATGACCCACAACATCTTCCACGTAGATGGTAAAGGCGTCGCCCGCCATCTCGATGCTATCCTTAGCGTCCCGGAGGTGCATGCTATACAATGGGTGCAGGGCGTCGGCGACGACTTTCCCATCATGCAGTGGGTCCCCCTGATTAAAGAGATCCAGGCACGAAAACCTGTCATCGTGGATTTAGACAAGCGTGATCTCGATGACTTCATGGCCGTCATGGAGCCCGAAGGCCTTTTCCTATGGATCGCCACGAAAAACGAACAAGAGGAAATCGATTTATTGAAACGTATTCATCAATGGTCTTGATCTGTTATTGTTTTACTATTATGGTAGGAGCACAGCCTTGCGACTGCCTGCAGCGGGCGACCGCAACGATCGCGCCCTACGCGTTTTAACAAGGCGTTTTGCGCAAGCCGCCCATTCTCATTATCCAAAACCACGACACCCAACCGGTATCTTGCGCTCAAGCATATCGATGTATTCCAACCATTCTTATTCACTCAACACTTCCAAAGGAGAGACTTCCATGAAGAAGAGCAAAATGTTGTTCATGTTGATCGCAGTCCTGGCAATGACCATGCTTGCCGCATGCGCAACGCAGCCTGCCGCACCGGCTGAAGAGGCTGTAGCCGAAGCGCCAGCAGAAGAAGTTGCCGAAGCACCGGCCGAAACCGAAGGCCCCGCACCCGCTGCCGAGGGCGGATGGTGCTCAGACACTAAGATCATATTTTTCCCCGGTGGTTCACCCGGTGGCCCCTTTGCTACAGTTGTTTATAATGGTGCTGTTGCGGCCGCTGCCGATCTCGGCGCCGATGTAGAATACGTCTGGTCCGACTGGAATCCTGAGAAAATGGTCACCCAGTTTGTCGAAGCAGCAGCCATAGGCCCTGACGGCATCGCCATCATGGGGCATCCCGGCGACGACGCCTTCGGCCCGGTTGTGGACGACGCCAGGGCTCAAGGCATTATCGTCACCAGCCAGAACACCACTCTCCCCACCATCGAGTCCAAGTACAGCTCTTCGGGCTTCGGCTACGTCGGTGCAGAACTCTACTCTGCCGGTTACTCACTTGGCGCCGAATCCGTTCAGCGCTTTGGTCTGGGCGATGGCGACCAAGCGATGGTCTGGGGTCTCTTGGCTCAGGCAGGTCGCGGCCAGCGCACCCAGGGTGTCATCGATGCCCTTGAGGACGCAGGTATGACCGTCGACTACCTCGAGATCGACGATACCACCAATGCTGATGCTGCTGCCGGCACGCCCACCTTCGTCGGCTACGTGTCCGCCAACCCCGATGTCAAACTGGTTGTCACCGACCACGGCGCCCTCACCGCGACCCTGGAAACCTATCTGACCACAGCCGGCCTTGGCCCTGACGATATTTTTGCGGCAGGGTTCGATCTCTCTTCCGCCACAGTCGAAGCCATTCGCGGCGGCTGGACCGATCTGGTTATCGATCAGCAGCAGTGGCTGCAGGGCTATCTGCCGATCCTGCAGATCTGTTTGACCGACAACTTCGCTTTCACCGGCTTGCATATCGATACCGGCGCCGGCTTTGCCCATGCCGAAAACATCGATCTGCTGGTCGATCTCGTTGGCGAGCAGATTCGCTAGCAGGTAGACGCCTTCCAAAAACGTTTCTCGGTTGATATTGGAGATCAGAAGACTGGAGATTGGCACATTGCCACACATCTCCAGTCTCCAGCCTCCAGCCTCCAATATCTAATCTCTACTTCGCTACATCCAACTTCGTGTCTCCATCACCCACCATCGTAGCTCACATCGCACCGACATCGTAACTGACATCGCACCAACATCGGACCCTTGCACCGAGGTTTTGTAGAAGCGAGGGCTAGACAGACCCATGGCGAATGGCGCCGTTGATCACATCGCGCCAACACCATTCGCCCTTGGCTGGTCTGTTTAGCCCTCACCTTACTTGTGGCCTTCTTTCTGGAGAAAACTGTATGGCAGAAGAACTCTATAGACTAGAGCTGCGCGATGTCTCCAAATCATTTGGAGAGGTCAAGTCGTTGCGTAATGTTGATTTCAAACTGGGACAAAACGAAGTCGTGGGATTATTGGGCGATAACGGCGCCGGGAAATCAACCATGATCAAAATCATGACCGGTTATTACGAGCCGACCTCGGGGGAGATCTACTTCAATGGTGAAAAAGTCGATCACTTAACTGTCCCTAAAGCAAGGGAATTGAGCGTAGAAACAGTCTATCAGGAAAGGGCGCTGGCAGAGCTGCAAACACTGTGGCGCAACATCTTTTTGGGGAGAGAACTGAAAACCAGGTATGGCTTGCTGGATGTCAAGAAAATGCGTGAAGAGACCCACAGTCTTATGACCGAGTCGATGGGTTTCACATCGTCTGCGGTTTCACCCGATTCACCGATCACACGTTTCTCAGGTGGTGAAAAACAGGGTGTCGCCATTGTACGTGCCCTCTATTTCGATGCCGATATTATCATTCTTGACGAACCAACCATGGGGCTTTCGCTCAAAGAGACAGCCAAATTGCTGGACTTTGTGCGCGAAATCAAGCGAGCGGGCAAGTCAGCCGTCTTCATCGATCACAACATCTTCCATGTTTACTCGGTCTCAGATCGTGTCGTCGTACTTGATCGTGGAAAGGTTGCAGGTGAATTCAGGACCGATGCCATCAGCCTGGATGACCTGATGGACAAGATGTACCGCGTCGCCGAAACCGGTAGTTTCGACTGATCTTCGCATCCAACGTCTCAAAGGATGGCAGACTTATGAGTACCAGCGCTAACAATCTCGGCCCCGAAACAAGTAACTACGAACCAGAATTCAATCTGAAATTATTCATACGCAGAAATGGCACGCAAATCGGTATCATTAGCGTATTTCTGGCCGTGTGGGCTTTTTTCATCATCGCCGCTCCCACTACATTTCTGAGACCACAGATTTATCTGGCATTTATGTCAACTGTGCCCTTCTTCGGCATTGTTGCCCTGCCTCTGACGATGGCTATCATCGCCGGTGAAATTGACCTATCCTTTCCCTCGATTATGGCCATAGGTATGGTTGCATTTATCTTAATTTATGGGGCAACCAGTAGCACCTTTCTTGGTTTATTGGGGGCTCTCGCCACCGGGGCTTTCGCCGGTTTTGTCAATGGCGCCATTGTGGTTGCCATTGGTATTCCCTCACTGGTTGCCACCATTGGCACTCAGTTCTTTTGGCGAGGTGCTGTGCTCGTAATACTCAACGGCAGAGGGGCTTCGTTGGTAGAATCACGCGAAGCGTTGACTTACAGCGTCATGGTTGGCAAAACCTTCGGCTATATCCCCAACCAATTTATTTGGATGATCATTGTCGGCATTGCCTGTTGGGTTATCTTGAACCGCACTCGTCTGGGCGCGCATATCTATCTCATCGGAGATAACAAAGACAGCGCCGAGTTGATGGGGGTCAACTCGAGACGCACGCGCGTGGCCGTATTTGTGATGATAGGGCTTGCTTCAGCATTTTCCGGTGTACTGGCCAGCCTTCACGTAAGCTATTTCTGGCCATCGTTGGGCGAGGGCTACCTGTTGCAGACCCTCGCTTCCGTATTCTTGGGCGGAACCTCGGTCTTTGGTGGGACTGGCACGATCTTGGGGACATTCCTGGGTGCATATATCATTGGCGCCATCGAGGCTGCGATCGTTGCCATCGGCCTCACCGGGTTCTGGACCGAGCTAATCTATGGTCTCGTCATCATCCTCTCGGTGTCTATGCATGCCATCCTGCGCAAGCGCATGGCGTGATCGCACTAGTTCTGGATGCATTGCGTCGCTTTCTCGAATCCCATCGCAGTGAATTGATGTAAGAGTTTATCCGTCAAGATATAGAATGGGGTCTGCTTGGGGATGAGTGAAGGTTCGATCAAGGTTATCTGTGATATGGAACAATCGGCGTTTTGATGCGCGCGATTCGGCGACACCGCGACCAAGAGAAGATATCATTGTATCTTCTCAATAATTCAGGGAAACTTCTGAGACCGCCTTCGCAGATATCGCCTCGCATCAGCGGCTTGCAAAGCGCGTAGCGCATTGCAAGTCCAACTGCATGCGCTTGTTATGTGTGATTTGCAGTTTACTCATACAGCCCATTGGCTTCACTTTCCAAAGTCAATGACCACCACCAGAGGTGGTGGCTTGAAGTGTTGCACCTAGAAGGTGCGATGGTACATGTTTCGGCCAAATCGACTTCCTTGTCGTGCATCTGAGGTGACTTCAAGAACTTCCTTCGCCTACCGTAATGCTCTGCAGGATAAAGAAAGTTCGGTATCTTGCATCAACAAACCAGGTAGAACATGTGACTCATGCATCTATATCACGAATACACTA
>PIVW01000235.1 GCA_003353825.1 Chloroflexota bacterium | reverse complement strand
TGGGCGTGAGCGACGTGCCACCTGCCGACGAATTACCTGATGACACCGAAATCTGGGCCGTCACATCACCGGTACACGGTGAAAACCTGGCGATACGTAGCCGTGCCACTGATCTGGCCGGAAATGTGGAACTGTTGAAATCCCCCGTCCGTGTCAGCCAGGCGCAGAATCGCATCTTGTTGCCACTTATCTTTCAATAGTACTACTGAAGTACTACTGACTCTATACTTTGACATTCGTGTTGCACTATTGCTGCGCGACATGAATGTCAAAGTACCAGGAGCTGTCTAGCTATGCGTCACACACGCCGTCCTTTATTGATCCTTTTAACACTTGTCGTGACACTGACCATCTCCGCTGGCTTGGTGCTGGCACTCGGCAACAGTGCAGAGCCCACGGCAGAGGACGCTGTTGTCGACGCGCTCGCACACGCTCGCACACAAACCAGTTATCATGTAGTCGCTGACACGCAGCAAACGTTAATCCCGCAGGCGCTCTCTAGCAACGCCGGCAAAGGAGCGGAAACCTCGGCCATGCGTGTGCTGGGTGATGTTACACAAGATATTCGCAGCGACGGCAGCCAAGATGTTCGCGCACGGTTGCAATTCCATGTAGAGCAGGGAGATGGGCCCGTCGAATTCGTTTTCGCAGACAAGGCATCGTTTGTTGGCTATCAGGGACGTTGGCAGGAGATAGAACACAGCCCGGGAGGCGTGGCCCCTGGTGGGGATTATCTTGGCTATCTGGACGCAGTCACCACCGTCGAGGAGCAGGAACTGACCCTCACCGCCGAAGGCAGCTTTCGCTACTTCACCTTCGCCATAGATGGTGGACGTTACGCAGAAATTCAGCGAGCGCAGATGCAGCAAGCGTTAGCGGGGCAGCTACCGCAGGGCGTTCAGTTACAGGCTAGCCCAACCCTTCAGGCTATGACCGGGCAGGGCGAACTATGGCTGGACGAAAAGGGACTACCACGGCGCCAGGTGCTGAATCTTGACCTGCCCGCTGTGAATGGCCAATACGATGCAGTGCTGGCAATGACGATCGACTTCTCAGGGTTTGGCGATGCCATCCCCATCATTGTGAAACCAGGGGCGACAGGTCAGGACAGCGCTTTGGTGATGCCGGGAACGGATCAACTGAATGTAGAAAAGGATGACACGCAGATGGCTGCGTTTTCGAATGAGTCTCTCAAACCCTTTTGGACAGGGATTGCTTCGACCCTCGTACCGGTTTTGCTGGCACTGCCATTACTCTTACTGGCGCTGCACCTGATTAAGCGCCGTCGTACCCTATATGCAGCTGTTGTATGGGCGATGATCATAATCATGGTGGTACAACCGTTGCTCCATGTTGGCCAGTGGGGCATGTTTGCGATATCTTCAGCGGAAGCGGCGCCCCTGAACGAAGCGTTGCAGACCGTAGGTGTTCTTCCCCAGAACAGCGGACAGTTTAGTGCCGCCGAACGAGCCGGTCTTCCCGAGATCCGACACACTAGCGCAACGGCAAAACTGTTGGATTGCAGTTCACTTTATATAGATGTAGGTAGCAAACCGCAAAATGATGATGATAGTGATGGGCTCAGCAACGAGATCGAGTGGTGTCTGGGCACCGACTACACCCGCGTAGATAGTGATGGTGACACCATCACCGATACTGTCGAATTGCAGGGCTTTAGTTACAACAACCAGCAGTGGACGTCCAATCCTCTGTCGAGCGATAGCAATGGCGATGGTATATCCGATGGCGACGAATGGTCTCCCAGACTTACCTCAGACAAATATACCGGACCCGATGCCTACACCGACAAAGACAACGATGGTGTACCCAACCTCTGGGATGACGACAACGATGGTGATGGTGTAGCGGACAACCAGGATATCTCGCCCTACGAGGTGACCGCCTATCGACCTACAATTGACGTGGCCGTAACCGGCCACGCCACGGCAACGACTGTCTATGTCGATGTGCAGGTGCAGCCACAGACCGCCAGCCACTTGCGCTACAGCTTGACCTCGTTGGACTGGCCCAGCGATGACCTGGGGCAGATTCAGGATCTGGATCAATCGAGCGATGACATCACGTTAATACCTGTGTTGTCCTTGCAAAGCACCATCTCCCCGACCCTGTCCTCCGAATACTCGATTTTGTCCTTCCCCTATGATCCAAAAGATCTGAGCCAGGGCTACAGCCTGTGGGTGCCTTTACAACCTGTGGCAATGGCCGGGGATATCTCCGCCTTTAGCGCCAGGATGGCCTTCAGCCCGGATGAAGCCGATCAAGGGATCAACTTGACAAAGGGCAAGATACTGTGGCTCGCTCAGGCCGTGCTCGACTCTTGTTTGGCGGGAACAAACAGCGATTGCGATACAATCCAAACAGATCAGTCAGTCATCGCCTCCTATTATGACACAGCCTTGCGCTTGAGTGGCTTGAACGTTTCGGAGTACAAGGATGTGCAGGTAGGTTTGTTTGGCACCAGTGCGCCGGCAGTGAGCGCTAATCCAACTGTGGCAGATGAAGATAAAGTCATGTTTTCGCTGATATCTGCGGGGCTTGGAGGATCATTCCTCTACTACATCAACCCTGACCTCGATCAGATCGAAACCAATTTCAAAGATAACAGTGCTGTCGAACCTTATATTGATACTTGGGGCATTGACCCGGCGATTATGTCCGTCGAAGTCGACTCGTATGCCCATCGTGACGAGGCCCTGGCCAGCACAACGCAAACAAATACGGCAAAGTTCCTGGATGGTAACTATGTGAACTGCACGCTGAACACGACCAGCCAGATCACCCCAACCGTGGCATTGGCATACCAGGAGACCAGGGGACTCCTCGACATGTCCAATTCGGCGATGAAAGTGACCAACGACAATCCCTCGGTCACTTCTTCTGCCCCCTTAGAAGTCAGCGTGCCCCTGGGTGAAACGGACATTTATACCTGGCGGCGGGTACAGTTAAGCAGCTATGGCTGTGATGTAGATTCGATGGGAGCGGCTACCTGGGCTGAGCTATCACAAGCTGATACGCTGGCAGAAATCGCCAGTCGTTACCCTGACGCCGCAGAAGAGCAATGGATGGGCATGGTCCAACAGCTATTCTTGCTCTATCACTCAGGTGTCAGCAACATAGTGGCTGTTAACGGCAAAGTCGGGAACAATGCCGCGGAAACGGCCCCGAGCGATACCTTTAGCTACTATATCGATGACAGCACCACCACCCTGCCGGACTACGTACGCAAAGTCTATCAACTTGATTCTCTTTACCTGGACATAGATTCCAAAGGTATGGTCAGTGGCCTACGCGACTGGAGGAGCGATATTACCGAATCAAGTGCACTAAAGGATATCAAAATCGCTGATTCAATTACGAAAAAGGTGAGTGGGGTAGTGCTATGGGTGATCAAGTATAATGTCCTGAAGTCGGTGACGAATCGATACATCGCCAACAAGGTGGATGATTTCATCGCCAATGATATCACCCCCGAACTAGAAGAAGGTGAAGAGATCATCGCTTATGAGTACGTAAAGGTTTTGGGGAAATATCGAGTAAATATCGATATCGAGGGCCTCGATGGCGTCGATTACTATGTCGAAGATCTCGATTTGACGGAAGATGAGATTGCAGAAGCGCTAGCTTCGACAAAGAACGGATTTAAGGCTGCTTCTGCAGCGATCACGGTTATTGCCAGCGTCATCTTCGTCGTTGTCGCCTGGTTGACCTACTCACACGAGTCCAGCAGTCTTACCGGTGCTCAGAAAGATTTTGCCTTGGTCCATGCTTGGGTGACAACCTACTTGATACTATTGCAATTGCTCTTGAGTGTGATCTTGCTGATTTTCGGAAGCGCTCTGACAGCACTTACATTTACCGGCATCGGCACCGTCATCGGCGTCGTCATTTTCATTATCCTGTATATCATAGTTGGTGCGGTCAGTGGCGATTGGAATCCGTTGGATACCTACGCCCATCTCACGGAATGGTGGGCTGAAGATATCGAGGATTTCAAAATGTATGTGGCAGTACCTGCGGGCGGCGTCAATACCAGTTCCCTGAATATGTCAATCGACCCGGCATCCTCAAGAACCAACGGCCCGCTCAGCGGCGCCTGGTTCCAGATCAGTACCACGATTAGTACGACTGTAGCAATAAGTCACTCGGGCACATCCTCTGAAGTCGGTAAAAGTTGGGCTCTCACCCGTTGGGAAGAGTCAGCTGAGCAACCCTTCTATTTAGAATCTTATAGTGTCAATAACAGTCCAATCTATTCTTCCAGCCTTAACACAAGTTCGCGCAGCTCTATCGCTGCCAGTCATTGTGATAAAACGGTAGGCAGCGACGGCGAAAAAGATTGCTACACCGACACGATCCTGCAATTCAAATCGGCCAGCGCCGGCCGCAATACCGCCATCCCCATCGTCAGCACCTTGGAATCCTATCTCACTTATTACATCTGTATCCCTTTTCAAAGCTGTGGTACCAACCAGAATTACGGCTACAGCGGGGCAGACAACTCGTTGAATAATGAGGTCGAGTCCGACTTCTACATTGACCTGTTGCCCGCTACCCTGGATGGTTTATTTACATGGAACGCTAAGGATCCTGTCAGCAATACCGTTTACGCAGACTTCAATGTGGATCAGGATAACGACGAGTTATCAGTCACAGAGGAACATGCTCTGGGTACCGACGCCACTTTGTGGGACAGCGATGGCGATGGCCTTAGCGATGGCTGGGAATCTCAAAACAGCGGTTTGGGTGTTGTCAGCACCATAAAAGACACAGATGGTGATGGTCTCACTGATAAGCAGGAAGTGATTCTGAGCACGTCACCTTCCGTCAGCGACACCGATGGTGACGGTTTGAACGACGGTGAAGAAGTCTGCCACCTGGATAGCAACGCTGCCTTGGCAGGGGGATGGCGAGTCACACAGGCCGGTAACTACTGGACGTGCTCGGACCCGCTTTTTGCTGACTACGACGGCGACGGACTTGTGGATAGCCAGGAGAAACAAGCAGGTCTTAGCCCCTACTCTCCTAATACAGCACCCTCTTTGCGCATCACCGTTAATCCCAACGTCCTTTATAACCAGGGCCTGGTAACAGTACTGCGAGCAGGGGATGCCATGACGGTGACGGTGAATCTGAACAACACCACTGCCGAAACGGTCGACCGACCTTTGATCCTAAACTATGCCGTTCAAGATCTGACCGCCATGACTGTCGTCACTCAGACGGCCACTGCGGGTTATACGCCACCGGCGCCAATAGCAACAACGGCTGGATTATCCTGGGATATCGCAGCAAATCCTCTGTACCCAGTCGAGGCGATGACTTCTGTTCTACACTCCAGTGTGTATCCAAACATATCGCAGTCTCAGGTGACGACATTGCAAGCTACACTGCAATACACAGACGCAGACAACAGCGCCCTGAAGTCGATCACACAAACACTCCCCGTACTTATCGACGAAGATGAACCCACTTCATCGATACTAACGCCGGCAGAGGGTCAAGCCATCGATGGTACAGCATTCACCACGAATGGCGCAGCCAGCGATCCCACATCCTGGCCTGCAACTGTAGATGTTCGTATCAGTGGTGATAACAGCTACGACAGCGGCTGGCAGAGGGCCACAGGCGCCACCAACTGGGCCTGGACCTGGACGCCGCTGCCGGCAGACGGCGTCTACACCATGCAAAGCCGGGCTACCGATTATGTAAACAATGTGGAAACACCTGGTTCCGGTAGCTCGATCATCGTCGACAACACCCCACCCGGCGCTTCCTACAGCAACCCCAGCGACGGCCAGGCCCTCACCTTCATCACCGCCAATCGCGTCACCGTCGGCGGCTTCGCCACCGACCTCCTCTCCGGCGCCTCGCAGGTGGCCGGTCTGGAAGTGATCCAGATCAGCATCGATGGCCGGCCCTGGACCAATGTGGCTGAATTCGTCTCCCCACCCCACCCCACCACCAGTGATTGGAGCTACGACTGGACCGTCAACGCCGCCTCGTATGGCTCTCACACCCTGGCAGTCCGCGCCGTCGATGCCCTGGGACAGATCGGCGACCCCACCACCATCGCAGTCATCATCGACACCCTGCCCCCCACCGATATCTGGTTCAACCACCAGTCCGACCTGCCGGCAGACCAAACCTACGAACTGCTGGGACATGCCGACGACGAGGGCAATGTGCCCCTGCCGGCCCGACCTCATGAACTGCAAAACTTCATGGACGCGGCCATCTCCGCCACCGTCATGCTCATGCCTGAGAGCTTCACCGATACGGTGGGCATGAATGTCAGTTGGTTGGGTGATGTCAATGGCGATGCCCGGGCCGATCTGGCCGTGGGTATGCCCGCCGTAAATGCCAACGGCAATAGCAGCGCCGGTCGTGTAGCTGTGGTCTACGGACAGGCCGGCGGCTGGCCTATTCCCTCCGCCTCTGTTGCATTGGCTGACAGCACCGCCTCCTACATTGGTTCCGCTGCCGATGTTAAGTTGGGCGAAATCCTCGCCCCTGCCGGTGATGCCAATGGCGATGGTCTCAGCGATTTCTGGATCGGCGACCCTGCTAACAACCAGGCCTACCTCCTCTACGGACAGGCCAACGGCCTCAGCAAGAACTTCAATCTCACTCCCTTGAGCCAGACCAATAACGGCGCCTTGGGCAAGATATACGCTGCCACGTCCGGCGCTGTCGGCGATTGGGTTTCCTCCGCCGGGGATGTCAACGGCGATGGTTTCGACGATCTCCTAGTCGGTGTCACCAATCTCAGTGGGGGTGTCGGCGCTGTTTACCTGGTCAAAGGTCGTTCTGCCACCAGTACGGCCGGTACCCAGAACATCGAAAACCTCAGCGGTGACAGCGCCGTCTCCCTCGAATACTTCCAACTGGACAACAGCGGCGCCGTCGCTACTGGTGTGGGCGATGTCAATGGCGACCAATACCATGATTTCGTGATCGCCGACCCCAATAACAGTTTCGGCGCCTCTCAGGCTGCCGTCTACCTCTTCCTCGGTCCCGTCAACTGGCGGGGTGTGAGCGAAACCGGCCCCCTCAATCCGCTGACACATGCCAGCGCTTCCTTCATCGGCGACTCCGGCGCCCTGGTCGGCTCACAAGTCACGGCGCTGGGCGATGTCAACGGCGATGATCTGCCTGACTTTGCTTACTCCAGCAACGATGCCCCACGTATCGTCTACGGACGTTCCTCCGGCTGGAGCATGGGTATGATCGCCAATGTCTCCTTCAGCGGCTACTCACCAGCCCCCAACAACTTTATTGCCGCACCAGGCGATGTCAATGTGGATGGGTTCAACGATATCTTGCTCGGTGCCACGGAGGGTGGGGGGCGCACCTATCTCGTGCATGGCTCCGCCGATTTGGCCACCAATCAACCTGTTCAAGCCCAGATCAGTGGCGTCTCCTCGGCAGCTTCTGCACCTTACGCCGCCGGCGCTGATCTCAACTGTGATCTCTCCTCCGACCTCCTTCTGGTCCCCACCGGCGAGTACACCTTGCAGGCGGCCGCTACTGACGGCAACTTGCGCACCCAGTCCCTGGTCTTCAACGACCAAGGCAAATGGATCGGACCCGCTCCCCAACCCCGAGCTTTGGCCGATCTCCCCACCGCCGCTGCTGGTTCTAACGCCTCTACTCTTTCTACCCAAAGTACGAACATCGCTGCAACGGCTCAGAGCACCTCCGGCCTCGCCTTCCGCATCTACGACAACAATATCTCTACCTGGATCACCGACAAGGTCATGGTCGGCGATTGGGATGGCGATACCAAGACAGACATCGCAGGCTGGACCGGATCAGCCTGGACCACATGGCATGCCGATGGCTTGAGCAACGATGTGGTTACTTTCAGCGAGTATTCCAACAGCATGCCCTCGGTCGTGACAGGTTCGGCCGCACGCATCCAGGGCGACTTCGATGGCGATGGGCTCGATGACCTGGCCGTGTGGGATGGTTCTGCCTGGCAGCTCGTGCGAGCTGGCGGCGCCACAGGCACTGTCTTCGGCTTCAGTTCCATCAGCAGCGATCTCCCAGCCCTTGCCGCAGGGGATGTTTCGAAACTGTTCCTCGGCGATTTCGACGGCGACCTGAAGACTGATATCGCCGCCTGGGATGGTGCTGCCTGGGCCACTTACATCTCCTCCGGTACTAGCTCCGCCTTCAACTTCAGCAGTGTCACCAACAACCTCGGCGCCCTGGTCGGCGGCGACGCCACATCCCTCATCTCCGGAGATTTCGATGGCGATGGTAAGAGCGATGTCGCTTCCCGCGACTCCGACACCAGCAATTGGGTGGTCTGGATCAGCCAGGGTGTCTCAGGCTCCGCACTTTCCTTCACCCAAGTCACCGACAACAGCCTGGGCTACGCCATCACCAGTGCCATCCCTCGTGTGGCCGCCGATTTCAGCGGCGATGACAAGAGTGATGTCCTGGCCCTGATTGACTCCAAATTCGAAACCTGGTTCTCTGTGGCCGAGGCCGGCGGCAGCGCCGTACCCTTCCGCAACGTCCTCGCCAATGCCAAGCAGTTTAACGGCAGTTTCTCTTCTGACACGCTCATTGGTGATTTCGACGGTGATGGCCGGGATGATTACGCCGGGCTCGATTCAGCCGGTTCCGGTTGGGTACTGAGACTGGCCTGGCTCGTCACCACTCTTTACGTGGATGATGATTACTGTAGCTCCTGCGGAAATG
>PIVW01001597.1 GCA_003353825.1 Chloroflexota bacterium | reverse complement strand
AACAAAACACCTTATCGTCCCAATATAATGTTCCGAACCTCTTCGGTGGAAGCTGTGCGAAGCATGGTCCCGAACGGCATGGGTATTACGATTCTTTCCGATATGGTCTACCGACCATGGTCACTGGAGGGGCACCGCGTGGAAGTGATGGCCGTGTTGGACCATATTCCCACGATGGATGTCGGCCTGGCCTGGGCTGAGAGCCGGAAACTCAACGAACCTGCGAAAAGATTTATCGAGTTCATGCATTTAGCAATGGGTGCCAACTAATACCTGCCGGTATGGGCAATACCTGCCGGTATGGGCATCTGTTTTGCAAAGCGGTGCATATCGTTGAGCCTACAACGGTCTTCCTCCAGCTTAAGAGCCAACCGCCGTGAGCGCGACAAACAATCAAGCCCATTGCCGATGACAGCGCTCACCTTCTACATGTGGAAGCTGGCGGTCACACTGCCGACGTGCGATGTCCGGTCCGCCCCAAACAGCCCGTCATAGCTAAATCCAAGCAACGTAGAGTC
>PIVW01000785.1 GCA_003353825.1 Chloroflexota bacterium | reverse complement strand
CCAGCAGATATCAGGACCTTACCCATGCAGCAGGCTACGGAATCGATACAGTCACGGAGCTCAAAAAGTTGACACGTGGGAAGGGGGTGGAAGTCCATCACATAATTGAGCAGCGTTTTTCGAGGACGCTTGGTATCAAGCAAGGAGATATCCTCGGTGTGGTGCTTACTCATGATGAACATGTCAAATTCACGAACGCATGGCGGCGTGAAATCGGTTATAATAACCAAACAATGCAGTTGCTGACGAAAAACACTACGAGAGACGATATCTGGGTAGCTGCTCAGAAAATTTACAAAGATTATCCTGAACTGCTCGAAGCTGCATATGAAGTAATCCATCAAGGACCGTAGTTGGAGTTGTAGACATGAAAATCTGGCACAGAATTGGATTTCACCGTTTGGACAAAGTGGATGAGATACTTGAAACACTTGAGATCGAATATGATAAGTCGCCTCTACCAGGAGATTCTTATATTCTGACCTTTGACATACACGAAGCTGATCACCGTTGGCCAGAGATTAAACGTCTAGCACAGGAGAAGGGAAGCGGAAAGGAAGATCCCGGATTCATCTATACGACCTTTGAAGACGAAGAAATTCTGGCATCGGAGTGGGTGCGGCTCTGCCCAGGATTCGAGCGCTACTACCCACAACCGGAATCGGATTGGGGGTATGTAAAAGATACATTCAGGAAGGCATGTTCAAGCTGTGGGTTGGAGTCCGACCAAAAAGCTCCTTTCCGTATCAAGAAGGAAGCCAAATTGGGTAAGTATGATTTCGTGTCTTTGTACTGGACGTATGGCATCTTTGCAACGCAGCAAGTGGTCGAGAAGGTGCAGCTTGCGGGTCTGAAAGGAGTCGAGATATGGCCTGTCATGTTGTATAGAGAGGATCGCCCCTCTGAGGTCATCTCACAACTTCTCTTACCACACGTTGCAGAACCTGGCCTTGCCGATTATGAGAAGGTTGATCCAGAACCTTGTTTGGAATGTGGCATTACCAAGTACGCCTTTCACAAGCGTGGTTACATGCACGTTAAGCGTACAGCCCTGTTGAATAACGTCGATGCCCAGCACACGTATGAGTGGTTTGGTAGTGATACGAAATGGGGTTTTCAGGAGATACTAATATCTAACCGTTTTGCTAAGTTGATCGTTGAGGAGAAATGGAAGGGCGTCGTTCTGAAGCCAATTCAATTGACCTAAGATGACAAAGGAATAGAGATAGCGGCTCGTTTTTCTCATGAAATCCGCAACATCATCATATGATCCGGAGTTGCGTTTGTATCGGCAAGTGTATAGGCGGTACACGAACCGATTTAGAGGCGATGTTGATGAATCATTCCGACTTAAAGAAGCTGAGATTAAGTTGGCCCCACCAGTTTCGGCGCTTTCACGAAACGGCTAATGTTGCCGATAGCGGTCAGCAAGACCATGACCGTGACCAGGTTCACGCCCGGCAGCTATAGCAGCAACATCACCCGCCTGTCCTCGGAATCTCGGCTGAAAATATCCCCTGAATCGCGGTCATGATGTCCGTTGGGTGAGTAGCAGCAAAAGGGTAGAAGATCATAGAGTCCTCCCCGTCAGTGCTGGGAGAGGGTTTAGCTCGTCCGACCAAACCAGCCTTGCGTTTTTCTTTGAGGCGACAGCTTTCGCCTTTGATGTTGGGGGTGCTAGAGAAATTGAGGAGGCGGTCGAGGACGGCAGTGGCAGCAATGCTACGTTCATCTATGATGGAGATGGAAATCAAGTAAAGACTGTTGTGAATGGTGTCACCACCTACTATCCTGGCAGGCACTACGAGTGGCGCAACAGCAGCGCCTACACCAAGTACTACCACGCCGGCTCCGACCTGGTAGCCTTCAACCGCAGCAGCGGCTATGGCGAAGCCTATGGCCTGCGCTACGTGTTCGGCGATCACCTGGGCAGCACCAGCCTGGTCATCAACGGCGGCGGTGAGGTACTATGGGTAGACTACTTCAAACCTTTTGGCGGCTACCACTACACCTGGAGCAAATGGGCGGATGGCAGCACCCCCACCAATCGCCAGACCGATTATCGCTATACAGGCCAGCGCCAGGAAAGCGAGATCAAACTGTACGACTACATCTCGCGCTGGTATGATTATCG
>PIVW01000234.1 GCA_003353825.1 Chloroflexota bacterium | reverse complement strand
CATCCTTCGAACCGAAACTTGGTTCCAGCGCCTCTATCTGGATCTGGGAGGCTACCGTCTTTTTGCCTAAATCTGAGCACACTATATATGGGCCTGTCACGCGAAATCCCAAAGAGCCGCTGTGATATAATAGCCTCGAGCCGATCATTTGTTTGGCAATGCAATATCAAACTACGGGGAACTCTGTCGATGCATTAGTTTGCATTCCTCGCCAGTCGATCGGTCTGCCTGCAAGCGAAAATGTTGAGGTATGGCGTCTGCACTTGTAGACAGCGCTTTTTAATCGAGTTCGCCCTTAGCGAGACCTTGCCTATGAAGAAGAAAAAACATCTGGCCCAACTGCAGAAGGCGTATGAACAAGGGATACTGGATGAGGCAACGTACCAGGCTGCTGTGGCGGCGCTTCAGGGCGGGGAAAGCGCTTCAGCGGAGGTACGAGGATCTGGCGAGGTTGCGCAATCGGGAAGCGTGGCAGCGGGCGCGGGCGGTGTGGCGGTGGGTGGCAATTTGTTCTTGATTTCAGCACTCAGCGATTTAGAGGACCTGGCGCCCCAGATTCGCAATCAACTTCAGCAAGCTCTGCAGCAGCAGATCCAGCAAACACCAGAGAACGCTGCGCAGCACTTGGCCCTGGGCCTGCACTACCTGGATATCAGCCTGTATAAGCAGGCCATCGATGCACTCAAAACCGCACACGATATCGAACCCAAGATCGAAGGTTTACATTAGAAAAACGATCAACAGGGAGAGTAACAATGACATTTGAATCAGGACGAGCATTGGTCATCGGTGTGGGAAGCTATATGCACATGCCCTGGGTTGATATCCCCATCTCGGTTGATGATGCCAGGGCAGTTAAAAAGAGGCTTATCGACACTGAGACCTGTGGCTACCTTCCTGAGCAAGTCAAGCTAATGCACGATGGTTCTGCCACAAAGGCAGACATCTTGCAGGCTTTAGATGCACTCAAGGAGAGCAAGCCCGGCGACACGGTGATTGTCTTCTACTGTGGTCATGGCGAGTACGGCACAGACGGCAATTACTATCTCACCTCACATGATACAAAATTGGATGGCGGCAAGATCAAGGCGGGGAGCGGCGTCAGCGAAACTGAACTGTTCGACAAACTGCGCCAGATTCCGGTCAAGCGCCTGCTGTTGCTCTTTAACGCTTGCCATTCGGGCGAGCTTTCATCTGATTTGGGTTTACAGCCTGGGAGGTCATTTGGGGATGTGAGTCTGCCAGATAAGTCAAGGGATGCGCTGCTATCTACAGGTGAAGGGCGGATCATCATCACCGCCAGCCGTCCGCAGCAGAAATCCTGGATTGGCTTGGACAAGATCTCGATTTTCACCAAAGCATTGGTACATGGTCTTGGCGGCGCTGGTTACGTGTCGAACAACAATGGCACTATCAGCGCTTTTGGCCTGTATGAGCACATCTATTTTGAAGTCCGTGAAGCCGCTGAAGCGCTCGGCAAGGAGCAGGAACCTGAACTAACGGTACTTAGGGGGGTGGGGCCCTTTCCGGTAGCGCTGTACAAGGGCGCGAGTGAAGTGGGCGCGTTCGATTTTGCAGAGGCGCTACCTGAAGACACAGTTGTGCATGAAGTTTCCGCAAAGAAAAGTGAACGTCTCGCCAAAAACGTCATCAAGCAGATCGAAGCCGGCGGCGAAAAAAGTGTGGTCGCTGAAACGATCAGGGATAGCATCGTCTCTACTGGTGATGACACCGTCATTCAAAAGGGCAAATACAATATCAAGATCGATAAGGCCTCTGGTACGGCCATTGGCGATGGCGCAACGGTGCTCACCCATCATGATAGCGATGAGGAGTGAGGGTTTGTCCCCTGTACTAAGAGATTCCACATCTGCTTGCTACCTCACTCCGCTGTCATCCCCCAGAGTCACCGCCTGTCTCAGCATCTGTACTTGCCGCGACAGCAGTTCCTGGATAGGCAGAACCCTGGGGAGCTAGCGGCTCCTCCACCACCTCATCAGTTCTTTTTGAACTACGCTCGAATAGCATGATCACGATCAGGACCAGGGCCAACAAGACGAGCAACACCAAAAGTGGCACCCACGTCCAATTGAATCCACCCGTTTCTTGAAATGGGGGGGTTGATAAATGCGCGGCGAATGTGCTGGATAATAACATTACATCAGAGAATAAGACCATCATCTTTGCTCCTTTTTGATCCTCTCACATATTAGCAAAAGCAGTCGAGAAAATAGGGATAGGCGATTCCCCATATGTTGCCATGCAGTATAAACACCACGGCGGCTATCACCAAACAAACGCCACTATGAATTGGACTCCAGCACGAACTGTATACCTAACCTTCTCAAGTGCCTGCAAGCCAGGGTCGGTAGTTATCCAAAATCGAGTCTCCCACGAACTCGCGCAAGATCGAATCAGAGGGAATGTGATCATCCTCGACCGCCCGAAACCACTGCAGGCGGGCCAGCAAACGATTGGCTTCGATCCATTCGGTCGAATGGGGTTCGATCTGGCGAAGTAAGGGTTCGACCAGAGGTTTGAGCACCGCCCACTCGTAAGTCAACGCAGAATTGAACATGACATCGGCATTGAACTGATGCGGAAAAATCCATCGGCGCTCCCCCCGCCGGACGCTGTCCCAACGGGCGATGGTGTCGGTTGCCGAATAGCCTCGGCTGCGTGCATCTCGTACAATGCGTCGGATCAATCGCGTGTCGGTGGTCGACACCCGATTGTAGCGGTCAAGATTGAGTTGCGTGAGGGCACTGACGTAAATACTGAAACAAAATGCGGAATCTACATCTGGAAGTAGATCGGGATTCAGGGCATGGATACCTTCCATAATGAGTACATGTTCCGCTGATATCCGCACTTCCATGCCAGGTTCACGCTGGCCCGTATGGAAATCGAAGCGGGGCATAACCACGCGTTCGCCGGCGATCAATTGGTTGATCTGCTGGTTGAGATAGGGTAAATCGACGGTGTAGAGTGATTCGAAATCGTATTCACCCTCTTCATCTCTGGGTGTAAGCTCCCGATTGACAAAATAGTCATCGATACTTATAGCAAGTGGGCGAATCCCCAAGGCCAACAAGCGAATCGCCAAACGCCTGGCGAAAGTCGTCTTACCTGAAGAGGAAGGTCCAGCGATCAAGACAAGGCGAGCGTGTCCGCGTCCTTCAGTGATTTGGGCGGCAATGCTGCTAATGCGCTGATCATGCAAAGCCTCACTAACCAGGATCACTTCTGTAAATCGTCCTGCCTCATCTGCAGCGTTAAGCCCGGCTACATTACGAATCCCCAACGCCCGCAGCCATACACCATATTCGGCGAAGACGTCATAGATAGGCGGATGCGCATCCAAAGGGATGATTTCCGTAGGCGCTCCTTGTTGTGGAAAACGTAGTAAAAATCCTTTGCTGGCAAGTTCCAAAGCAAAATACTGCAAGTAAGCGGTGCTCGGAGCCATATAACCATGATAATAGTCTTGGGTATCCAGCAATTTGTAGACAATGAGGGTGGACTTGCGTCGCTGCTTGAGCAACTCCAGTTTTTCGGTATCGCCAACCTTGTCGAATAGAGCAATGGCCTCGCTCAATGGCATCTCCACCCGTTCGATTGCAAGATCGGCCTCAACGATCTCTCGCATATGAGCTTGCAACGCTTGCAGTTCTTCACCTGAAAAGGGCTCCCGCCCTTCGACCTCGCAATAATAGCCGCCCTTTGTGATCGAGTGCTCCACATAAACACGGGCATGCGGGAAATGGTGATTGGCAACGGCAATCAACAAAAAGGTAAGAGATCGGCGGTAGATGCGTGCGCCATCTGCGCTGTTCAAGCGAACGAGACGTACATGGCCATCCAGTGTTACAGGGCGACATAATTCGGTCAGTTTATTATTGAAGATCGCGGCAATGGCCGTAGGCAGATCGTCGCCGGCGGTAGCAGCGCGCACGAATGCGCCCAGTTCTGTTCCACGTTCGGCTTTAAAAACGCGTCCATCTTCAACGCTGACGCGCACGTTATGTCTGGGTTCGGCGAGTGTTACTGGCATAATGAGATGTTGTTTCAAGAGTAGGATATCAAAAGCAGAAGTCGATCATACTATTACCCCAGCTCCGGCGCAACTCATTGCCGAGTATCCACCAGCCCTTTGGCAATGGATATCAATCTCGATTCATTCCAATAATGTGATGCACACAGCGAGTGCTCTATCCCCATAACAAAAACGGCCACCGCATAAACGGTGACCGTCAGTAATGTGCGATTCAGACATACTAGAATGGAATTTCCTCTTCACTTGTGGCGGAACCTTCGCCCTCCGCCAAACTCGATCCCTCGAAGTCAGAATCCTGGCTAGGGCCACCCAAGAATTGAATATTACGAGCAGTCAACTCTAGAGATGCTCTAGGTTGTCCATCTTGGCCTTGCCAGGCACTGGCATCAACTTCACCTTCGACAAGAACTCTGCGTCCCTTGGATAGGTATTGGTTGCTCAATTCTGCCAGCTTTTCCCAAGCTGCGACCCGAAACCAGGTTGTCTTTTCCTGCTGTGTTCCATCGCGCCCCGTCCAGCGCCGACTTACCGCCACCGAGAAATTCGTTACAGCGGTGCCACTGGGGGTGTAGCGCATCTCGGGATCTCGTCCTAAATTGCCAACAATGATCGTTTTCTGATACATTTGAGCCTTCCTTGTGTTGTGAAACGAAATGGATATGATACGAGTCGCCCTCAATCTAACGCAAGCGATCGCGAGAAGCAGTTTGAGTATACCTCGAATTGGCATGCATGTCAAGAACAAATGTTCGCGATGTTTACTGTAAATCTATTCTAGTTGACATCCTAAATATGTAATTCCCTAAGAAATTCAACATTATGGCGTTACTAGAGCGCTTCTTCCGGAAGCGAATCCCAAGTTGTTTCCAACCAGGCTGTCACCCAGGTAAGAAGAGACCGCCCCTCTTGGCTGGCTAACGACATCACCAGACGGCCCTCTTGATCAGAAGAGATCTCCTGGACGATAGCGCCTTCATCAGCCAACCTGCCCAGCGCTTCTCCTATTGCATCCAGACCAACCAACGCTTCGCTGGATTCGTCAGGAAGAACCGCAACACCATAAAGCTCCAACAAGGTCTGGTTTGATAGATAAAGCTCGAAATCTACGTATACTCGATTTTCATCAGTCACGGGATCGTCAAGATTGTCATCAACCAGGGAGCTATCCCACACTACCAAAGAGGAGACAGGCACGCCTTCCAACACCGCCATATCTTCCCACAAAGCATCTGTTAGTTTGAAGTTTATCTGTTCGTTTTCGTTCATAATCAAGACCCATTGGGATTGAACACTATCGCTCGGGAGGGGATCGCGCTACAATCCACCCTATCGCCTGTCATGCTGAAATGGCTAAATTGTACGGGCAACCCTTGGTCGACAAATAGATTCGGACCTGTTTGCAGGTGATAATGCAGATGTGGCCCCTGACTGACCCCGCTATTGCCGATACGAGCGATCACCTGTCCCCGCTTCACGTACTCACCTTCCGCTATCGTCAAGGAGCTTTGTCGTAAATGCCCAAAATAACTGCACTCGCCCTGCCCATGGCCTATCACCACCGCATTGCCTGTAATCAGGTGTGGATCTTGTCGCATCAGTTGCAGGTCTGGGGGTATCCCAGGTTGCATATCAGGTAATATGTCTCGCGCCAATAGTACTTTGCCGGGCGCCGGCGCCAACACAGGCTGATCCCAGGCATAGTGGTCTTGGTTTTGCATACCACTGCCAGCGAACATACTGCCGCCAGGGCCGAGCTTGACGAAATCGTAGGCAAAGGCTTGGCTGACGGGTTCCGCCTTGTGCAGATCGGTCCAATCATTGCCCATGATCGCGTACCAGGCGCCTTCGGCAAAGGGCAAATGAATAGTTGTCTTCTGCTCGAAATACTTGAGAGAGACATCCAGTTGGGACGAAAGCGGCTGTTTGGTGTCGTGCTCGTAGGCATGAATGGAGATGCGCAATCGTTTGAGTTCAAGCACGGTAGGCAACAAGAAATATATTCTCCGCAATGCCAGCCCCAGCCCCGGCAAGACGCCTAATTCCCCGTCGGTGAGTGTCATCAGATCCTGTCCGATCAACTGGCGTACCGCAAAAACATCGTCGTCTGCTGTAAACACCCGCCACACACAATCGCTGACAACTGCATTGCAATTCGAGGTGATACCCACGTCATGCACAAATTCCTGCACGGGTGTGAGATGGGGGTATGGTAATCGCCAGTAACGGGCGACAAAGATTTCGGCCGGCGAAGTTTGTAAATTGAGGCGAAAATCAGGCACAGACAGGTACACGGAATGAGCGCAGGAAGCGGGAACTCATAGTTTGCAGCTGATCAAGCAGTCTTGCTGCTGATGTCTACGCCTTATGATTATCTCGTTTCCGCGCAAAGATGCGAGATGGTTCTTTTAGCTAGCGATTCAGCATAGCATGGTTAAATGGGGACGTCAACAGAGATCAGGAATAATGAAGGCGCCAACCTCGCCTTGCACCGGCAATTTCTTCCAACAGTATTCTCAGTTCTGCCTCATCTGCATCTTCCAACCTATCGCGTAGCACGGCCAGCCTACCCTGATAGTCTTCGATGGCGTCGAGCACAGCCTTGCGATTGGTAAGCAAGATATCCATGAGCATACGTACATCAGAAGCAGCTACACGGCTGCTGTCGCGAAAGCCACTGGCGGCTACATCCCAAACGACCGCATCCTCTTCGCCGACAGCAGCTACGTGTGCGACCAGGGCACAGGCTGTGAGGTAAGGTAAATGGCTGATCGACGCTACCAGGCGGTCATGTCTTTCAGGTTCCACCACCAATGCCCGGGCGCCGATAAACTGGACGAGTTCACTTACCAGTGTTTGGGTTTCAACGGTGGTTTGGGGCAGGGGACACAACACGAAGGTACAGTTTTTGTAAAGACCGGCTTCAGCAGCGGAAAGACCGGCCTGTTCTTTGCCACACATAGGATGTCCGCCCATGCCTTGTACATGATCGGGCAAGCCAGTCATGGCCCCGCATATCTTCCCTTTGGTGCTGCCCATATCCAGGAGTATGCCACCGGGACGCAGATGGGGCCCGAGTTCGGTGATCTGGCGAAGAACCGTACGAACGGGTGTGGCCAATACCACCAGGTCGGCCTCGGCCACCGTTGCTCTGGCATCAAGGGTGGCATCATCTACACAACCGGCCAGGACAGCTTCTTTCACAGCCTCCGGCCGCCGCACGACACCTGTGACCCGACGGCAGTAACCTTGTAGGTCATAGCCCAATGAAGCACCCATCAGGCCCATTCCCACAATGGCAATGTGGGCATCGGCTAGATTCATGGCAGCCGGTTGTCTCTCGTTGTGCTCATTCACATGGGCCGTCCCAAATACGATGAAAGCCCGCGCAAATCCGCCATGAGATCGGCGAAACGCTCGAATTTCAGAGACTGGGCGCCATCCGACCAGGCAGCCGCGGGATGCGGATGCACCTCGATCATAAGTCCATCGGCGCCGGCTGCCAAACAGGCTTTGGCGATGGGTGCGACCATGTCCCATTTACCTGTACCGTGGCTGGGATCGCCAATCACAGGAAGATGGCTGAGTTGTTTGAGCGCGGGAATGGCGTTAATATCCAGCGTATTGCGGGTGAAGCGCTCGAAAGTTCGAATGCCCCGTTCACATAAGATTACGTTGTAGTTGCCGTTGGCGAGGATATACTCTGCCGACATCAGCATCTCTTGCAGCGTGCTGCTGAGCCCACGTTTCAAGAAGACAGGTGTATCCACTTGCCCAACCGCCTGTAACAGGCGGTAGTTCTGCATGTTGCGAGCACCGATTTGCAAGATATCGGCATATTGGGCAACCAGCGTCACTTCGCTTACGCCCATGACTTCGGTGATGATGGGAAGACCGGTGGCTTCTCGTGCTTCTGCCAATAGTTCTAACCCCTCTTCACCCAGGCCCTGGAAAGAATAGGGTGAGGAGCGAGGTTTGTAGGCGCCACCGCGCAAGATATGGGCGCCGGCCTCTTTGACGGCATAAGCGGTTTCCACGATCTGGTTGCGGGACTCGACCGAACAGGGTCCGGCCATGACCACGGTACCCGTTCCTCCGATCTTCACCCCTCGCACATCGACGACTGTCTCGGTGGAGCGGAACTCGCGGCTGGCGACTTTGAAGGGCTGGGCAATACGCACAGTACGATCGACGCCAGCCATGACCTCAAAACTCGAGCGATCCAGCCGCTGCGTGTCACCGACCACGCCGATGACCGTATGAGCTGCACCTTCGGAAAGGTGAACGTTCAGTCCCAGGTCTTTAATGCGCTTGACAATTTGTTCTGTATCTCCCGTCTTCGCCGACGGTTTCATAATTATTATCATAAGAAATCAAAGGTTGAAAGGCAAAAGGGGTGAGGAAATCAAAAGTTGAAAGTCAAAGGGTAAAAGGCAAAAGTGGTGCTTATTTGGATTTGCCTTTTGCTGTTGCGACTGATTTTGAGAGGATGGCGCGTAATTGAGTTGCTTCGTCGATTATTTCTGCTAGTTGCGTGGGTGGCAGGATTTGTGCCTTGACGATGAGGGCTCTTTGGGATTTCGCGTGGCGCACCCATATGTAGTGGTAGTATAATCAGGGAAAAGTTTTGGAGGTAATGCAATGTTGAACTTATCGGGTCTCAAATCACGTAACATGATTTCG
>PIVW01001596.1 GCA_003353825.1 Chloroflexota bacterium | reverse complement strand
AGGGAACGGCTACTATAAGCCCGGAGAAAGCACATGGCGAAGTGGAGGATTGTTTGAATCCGTTGCTCAGAGGCAAGATAGCGCAATCTTCATGCGTCAAGTGTCATGATAAAGGTGAGGAGTTGGTAGGTGGTGAGGATATTGCGAAAGGGATAGAGCTGTTTGAAGGATTAGGTTGTTTTGGTTGTCACGAAACGAAAGGGTTTGGGAAAGACCGGAATAGTATGATAGGGCCTGATTTAACCGAGATAGGAAGCAAGGTGAATCCCGGATGGTTGCTTGAGTGGTTGAAGAATCCTAAGCATTTCAGGCCAAGTACAAGGATGCCTGATTTCAGATTGGAAGAAGAGGATGCGATGGCGATAACGTCATATCTCTGGCAGAATTCAGAAGGGCTTGAACCCGGTGAGCCACAAGCATTTGATGATGAAACTATAGGCGAAGGAGCATATTTATATGAGAGTATAGGATGTCTCGCATGCCATAGCGAACTGGAGGAAGATGGTAGGATCCATGGGC
>PIVW01001595.1 GCA_003353825.1 Chloroflexota bacterium | reverse complement strand
CAGACTGCGGGCGAACAAGGGTTTACGATTAGGTACGATATTGTGGATAAGTTTTGCGGCTTTGTTCGGTATAATGACTCAGACCCAGGCGCCCTACGTGCAGCATATACATCTGATGGTGCTGCTTTCACTGGTGTGGTTGGCGTTTGGATACATTTTGGATCGCACCAAGGCGAAAGACTGGTCCATGCCTTTTTATATTACGGCGGCAGTGGTGGCGAGCTTCTGCTGCATTGTCAGGATTCTTGGTCCGGTGACAGATACGTCGTGGCTGGTGTTCCTGATTAGTGGTGCTACGTTTGTCGGTCTGTTCCTGATCCTGCGTGAGGACATGTTCGCATATTTACTTAGCGTGGCTTTGGCGCTGATGGGTTACGATTCGCTCAGAGGGACCAGCAGTATCTTTACGGTTGACATATTTTTCTGGCTGGCGATTGCCGGTGCAGTGTTGGCGATGGCATTCCTGCTGCCACATCTGGTGAAGTGGGTCACTCGGTTGGGTTCTGTGTCGATGTTTTC
>PIVW01000784.1 GCA_003353825.1 Chloroflexota bacterium | reverse complement strand
GCCAAACAGTCCCACCTGCACATCTTTCGTCTCTAGCACATTCAGACCGGTGACCCGGAACTGGTCCTCATAGTAGGAAGCGATCAGCGAGGACTCGATGGTCTCTCCGCAAGCCTCGCTGCCATCGGTCACACAGCTGTCCAGCACCGCACTCGCCAGCCACAACACCCGCCCTTCTGTAAGCTGGATGCCCGTATCCGCTTCACTCGCGCTAAAGGCGATGCGGCCACCAAATGCATAGACCGCCCCCCCATCTGTCACGGGCTGTAATGGCACCCATAGGTCGTAGCCCTGGCTGACATCGTTAGGGTTCACAGGCAGCGAGAGGATGTTGTACTCCCCCGCCAGACTGGGAGACTGTGTGCTCTTCAGCTCCAATACGGGCACCAGGGTGATGTCATCGCTGGAGCTGTCACGGTCCTGGATCTGTCCCAATCTGTCATTGGGCCAGTCCAAACTGGTGAGGGTGTAGCGCAGATTTGCCTGCTCTTTCGGTTGCACTGCCACGTCTACATACACCACCGTGTCGGTGGCATGTCCACTCACATTCACCGAAAAGCTGGGCCGGTAGTCCAGCACCTGGAAGGGTGAGATATCCAGGGAATCGGGAACGCCATCATCGTCATTGTCATCATCCCACAGGTTGGGGATGCCATCACTATCCTTGTCCGTGAAGCCATCCGTGCCCGTGTACACATCAGAGGTGAGGAAGGGAGACCACTCTTCGCCATCACTCATACCATCATTGTTACTGTCCGGCAGCAGGGGGTCCGACCACCACCGTTTATCATCCTTATCAGTGAAACCTTGCAGCTCCACCGTATCGGTGATCCCATCACTGTCGCTATCCACCTCCGCATAGTCCGTGCCCAAACACCATTCAACTTCGTTGAATAAACCATCGCCGTCGTCGTCGCCCAGAGGATCGACCCCTTCTTTCACATAAAGCACCCTGCAATCGGTCATGGCTGTGGCTTCAACGACCGTTCTCGCCAGCTCTGAGGGTGCTTGCTGTGCGACATCCCTCTGCGCCATACGTGTAGGAGCGGCGCCCAGATCCTGCAGGGCTTGCTCGAAGGATGAGGCCTCGGCCCTTGCCTGGTGGAACAATGTGAACTGCCCCACTTGCAGCAGCGGTTGCACTACCATCAGCACGATCATCGCCACCACGACTGAGGTGTACATCCGCCGGCGCCGTCGCACCAACGATATCGTCAACAACAGCAAAGGCAGAGCAAGGAGGATTGGCACAGCCTGCTGTCTGATCCTCTGAAGCAGTGGGGCGACTTTCTCGACAGCCGATGTTTCGCTCAGACTTGATTCGCCAACGCTGTCTGGCGCCTTGTTTGAGGACAGCTGCTCGACCCATGTGCCTGGTTCACCTGTCGAAGCGCTCAATTCTACCATCGCCACCCGCTCGCCGTAGCGCGAGTAATCAATCTGCATCTGCACTGTGGCATCATAATCCTGCTGCACTTCGGGCAGGTTGATCACCAACACCTGCCGCCGCGGCAGACCCCGTTCATCCACCCACAGTTCCCCCTCTCCGCTCATGCGCTCATGCAGGGGATTTGCCGCCAACTCTACGCCGCTTGGCAGCCTGGCCGCCAACAACGCCTGCTGTCGCTGCCGCTGCTGTTCGGCATATACCTTGCCGTCCAAGTGATATCCGTAACGCCTATATGTCCCCTCCGCTGTCTTTACCGGATCCAGTTCTTCCACATTCTCCACTGCTGATAAATAGGCAAGCGGGTCGCCTCCTGGCATCGTCCCCCCCAGGGGATCCTCTATTTCTTTCCAGCGACCCTGATAGCCGACATAGACCTCGGCGCCTTGTACCTGCAACGACACCGGCTCTTGATCTTTGCCTGCATAGAATTGAAGACGGGCGTAGGGCTCGTCAGCGCCTGTCGGTCCCCGGCGTTGGGCCACATCCCCCAGGATGCGTAGCGACTGTTGCTCCTCTCCCCGTCCGACCGTGCTAATGGCTGCCTGCGGTATTAGCGTCTGTTCGATATCGGCGACGATGTGATAGCTGCCGGTCTGGCGTGCCTGTGCCAGGGCAGATGAGATCGGATCAGAAGAAGCAGGCTCGGTATAGCCACTGAGGGCCAAGACCAGGCCACCGGCAAACAG